>JADLBD010000230.1 GCA_020847975.1 Bryobacterales bacterium
GTACGGTTGCGGGCATGGATACGGTTGGAGGCGGTGGATCCGGATGACCACGCGCAGATGTGGCTCAGCGTGGACCGGGCGAGAGACAAGAAGGGTTTTTTTGACAATATGAGCGACCGGCCGGTGAGGTCCGGGGATTGGACGATGTGCGAGATCCGTACCACAGTGGATGCGGACGCGACGTTCATCAAGTTCGGGGTGATGTCTATCGGCCGCGGCCGCGTGTTTGTGGATGACGTCTCCTTCGAGGCGTTCTAGCAGACGCGGAAACGGCGGGATTCAGAAGGAAGAAAAAGGAGGAACGAGAAGTGTACTCATGGAGACCATTGACGGTTGTTGTTCTATTTGTGGCGTTTGGCCTTGCCGGGTTGTGCGAGACAAAGAAGAATTACAAGGACCGGGCGGAGTTCGATCTCTACTCGGCGGTTGTGAAGGATTTCGAAACCAAGGACTATAAGAAGGCTCTTTCGGATCTGGATGTGTGGAACGAGAAGTATCCGGAGTCGGATTTCAAAGATGACCGGCAGGTTTTGTATGTCCAAACCTATGCGGGCCTGAACGAGCAGGCGAAGGCGCTCGATGCGGGATCGGGCCTGCTCGCCAAGGATCCGGCGAGTTTGTTCCGGACTGAGGCGGACCGCATCCGGCTGCTCTATGCTTTGGTGACCGCGGTGGAACACGTGGGTTCGCCCAGTGCTGAGCAAGCGGCTACGGGGAACGAAGCGGCACGGCAGTTGGAGGCGATCAACAAGCCTCCGGCGGGGATGAGTGACGCGGACTGGCAGAAGGCGGAGAAGGGCTTGAAGGCGGCGGCTCGCAGCGCACAGCTCTATCTCGCGTTGAATCCAGTCGCCAAGGCTTTGCAGGCCAAGGACTGCAAGGCTGCCGAAACGGAAGCGCTCAAGGCGCAGGGGCAGTTTCCGGAAAGCGTGCAGGCGGCATGGTACCTGGGTTCGGCGCAGCTTTGCCTGTCGCGCACGGACCCTTCGAAAGCCTCTCCGGCTCTTTACGAGTTTGCCCGGGCTGCCGCGCTCGATCCGGTGAAAGGAATGGTGGATCCGAAATGGCAGCAGACGACAGTGGTTCCGTACCTCGAGAAAGCATACACGCAATATCACGGCGCTGATCCCGAGGGGCTGAACCAATTGAAGCAACTGGCCGTGAATTCGCCTCAACCTCCGGAGGGTTTCGCCGTGAAGTCGGGGGCTCAGGTGGCCGAGGCGAAGCAGGCGGATCTCGAAAGCAAGCATCCCGAATACGCACTGTGGCTGAAAATCAGGTCCGCGCTGACAGCGAGCGACGGCGAGCAGTACTTCGCCACTGGGATGAAGGGGGCCGCGATTCCACGGCTCGAGGGAGTGCTGGCCGGCGCCACGCCGGCGTGTAATCCGAAGGAACTGTTGGTGGCGGTTCCGAAGCCTGGCTCGGCGTCGGGTAACGCCGAAATTGTTCTGGAACTCGACAAGCCGCTTCACGGAAAGCCTGAACTCAATATGCCGTTGAGCTGGGAGGGCGTGGCCAGCAGTTTTGACAAGGAGCCGTTCCGGCTGACCATGCAAACGGACGAGGGCAAGATCAGCGGGCTGAAGAGCGTGGCGTGCGGCGTTGCACCGCGACGGAGGCGAATCTCGAAGCGATAGCCGGTTCGGGATGGAAATTGTTTCCGGCAATCGCTTTCAAAATTACAGCTTTCCGCGGGTGAGGCGGTTCTAACTGCTTGCTAACACGTTGTTGGTATGCCGTTTGCATTACCTCGTGTGAAATGAATTTCACACCGGAATGTCTATATGGTGATGAGACACTGGATGCAAGCGATTAGTCTACTTGGAGCCTTCTCCGTAGCCATGGCGCAGGTTCCCAACCCGACGGAAACCAATCAGCCGGTGAACGCGAAGGGGCCGATGCCCTCTTACCAGGTGACGGTGGTGTCGCGCTCCATCAAAGCGATCAATTTCCATCACAGGCAGGGTTCCACGGTCGTGGGTCTGCAAGGAACCGCACTCGAGCCGGCAGCCAGGGGCGAAGCAAAGGTCGAGAGCAATACCGGCGCGACGCGGCTGAAAATCCATGTGGAGAAGATGCTGTTGCCGTGGAGTGCCGGCGAAGGTTTCCTCACCTATGTCGTGTGGGCCATCACTCCCGAGGGCCGCGCGGAGAACCTGGGAGAACTCATGCTCGATGGGGACCATGCGAACCTGACCACGGCGACGGATCTGCAAACCTTCGGGCTGGTGGTGACCGCCGAGCCGTACTACGCGGTAACGCAGCCGAGCGATGTGGTGGTGATGGAGGGGATCATCAAACCGGACACGACCGGGACCATTACTCCCATCGACGCAAAGTATGAGCTGCTGCCGCGCGGTATGTACCTGGCGAAATTGCCGGCCGGCGACCGTGTTCGCTTGAACGAAGCCAAGGATATTCCCATAGACTTGCTCGAAGCGCGTCAGGCGATGGCCATCGCACGCTCTGCGCAAGCGGCGAAGTACGCTCCGGACACGCTGCACAAAGCGGAGGTGGATCTGCGGAATGCGGAAGCATTCCTGCGGTCTCACGGCAGTGCGAAGAAGATCCAGACCCTTGCCCGTAACGTGACACAACTGGCCGAGGATGCGCGGCTCATTTCCGATAAACGGATGGAAGAAGAGAAGCTGGAAGCCCAACGCCGCGCCGCGCAGGATCAACTGGCGGCGGCGAAATCCGCGGCCGAGAAGGAGGCTCGGGAGCGGGCGCTGGCCGAGGCGAACAAACGGTTGGCTGAAGAGCAGGCGCGCAATGCGCAGTTGAAGGCGGAACGGGAGGAGGACGAGCGGCGCGAGGCGGAACGGGCCAGGGCGGAAGCGCAAGCAGAGCAGGCGCGGTTACGCACCGCGGCGCAGAAGGCGGAGATCGAAGCCCGTTACGCGAATGAAGCGCGGCAGAAGGCCGAACAGGAAAGACGCAAAGCACGCGAGGAGTTGCGCCGCGAATTGAACACCGTACTCGCGACGCGCGAAACAGCGCGCGGGCTGATCATGAGCATGCCGGACGTATTGTTTGATTTCGGCAAATACACGCTGCGGCAAGGGGCGCGCGAAAAACTGGCGAAGATCTCCGGCATCCTGTTAAGCCACCCGGATTTGAAGATCGAGGTGGATGGCTACACCGACAACATTGGAAGCGAAAGTTTCAATCAAACGCTATCCGACGAGCGCGCCGAAAGCGTTCGCACGTACCTGGTTGACCAGGGAGTGGCGTCTGATCATATAACCGCGCGGGGATTCGGAGAATCAGACCCGGTTGCCGGCAACTCGACCGCGGTTGGACGCCAGAAGAACCGGCGTGTTGAACTGGTAGTAAACGGCGAGTCGATCACTCCAATTGGAGAACCAACGCCGGACAGTGGCGGAGGCGAAGGGCAATAGACGCCATACAGGAGGTGCACATTGGGCTACAAAGTTACGGTGCTGGTAGCCGCATTCGCGGCCATCTCTTTCGGACAAAGCCTCGAAGAAGGCATCGAACAGTTGCATGCCGCCAAGAGTGCGGAGGCGGCTGCCACACTCCGTTCCGCTATGGAGCAGGACCCAACCAGCGGACGTGCCCGCTATTACCTGGTGCAGGCCCTGATAGACGACAAGAAGATGGACGAAGCTACGAAGGTCCTGGCCGATGTTCCGAACGAGTGTAAAGACAGCGACTATCTGGAGTTGGCCAGAGCGTGGGTGGCCATTCACTCCAAGCAATACGAGGGCGCCCAGAAGTCGGTGGAGAAGGCCCTCGATATGAATGCCGACAATCCTGAGTTGCCGTACGTTCGCGGTGTGCTCGAGTTGACGCAGAAGAATTATTCCGCGGCTGCCGCGGATCTCGAGCGCGCGGCGGAGATCACCCCCGCGAACGCGAATGCGCATTACTACGCCGGACTTGCGTACAACGGACTGAAGAAGCCCGACAAGATGGTGAATCAGTTCCAGACCTTCCTCAAGCTGGCGCCTGATTCGCCGAACGCGGCGAAAGTGCGGTCGCTGCTGAGAGCCGTCAGGTAGCCGCGGACGCTTGTGCGCAAGGTCAAGTGGATCGCCGGTTCGCTGCTTGTTCTGATTGTGCTGTTCGCGGTGTGCATCCGCCTGCTGGAATCCGCGCGCGTGCAGCGCCTGGTGGCCGATGAGCTGATTTCCGCTCTTCGACAACAGGGCATGCAACTGGAGTTGAAGTCGCTCGACTACAGTATTCTCCGCATGTGCGCTGTCGCCACCGGGGTCACGATCCGATCGAGCGCTGCGCCGGCGCTGCCGCCCATTGCTTCGGCGGAGCGTGTGCAGTTGCGGATGGATGCCGCACGCCTGTTGCGCGGCTCTTACTGGATCGAGTCTGCGGTGGTGGATGGGCCTAAGGTCCGCCTGGTAGTGAAGGCAGGAGGAGGCGATAACATCCCAAGGCTTCCACCTCGAGACCCACAAGCAAAGCCCGCCGATGTTCTCATTCAGTCCCTGACAGTGAAGGGTGGATCGCTGCAAGTGGACGATGAGGAGCACCGGGTTACGGTCAGCCTTCCCGTGTGGGACGCGGAGGCACACGGCGACCCGTCGACTCTGGCTCACGAGATCCAACTCTCCACGCGGCGGGCGGGTGAATTGAGGTATCAAGGCCGGGGCGAGGCACTGGCAGGTCTTACGGCGCGTGTGCTGGCACGCAAGGACGGCGTGGTAATCCGCGCTGTCAATCTTCAGGCAGGCAACGCGGAGTTGAAGGTAGCGGGAACCGTGCAGCCGCTCTCCGCCCCGCTACTGAATCTGAGCATCGAGGCCACGGCAGCCATCGGCCCGCTTGCGCGTTTCGCCGGGCTCGGACAAAAACTTGCGGGCAGCGCGCAAACGCGACTCACGGTCACTGGACCGGTGGCGCAACCCGTTGTGCAAGGCTCGTTGAGCGCTTCGGAGTTCGTATACGATCCGTACCTGAGAGGCGTGAACTTCGCCGCCGGATTACGCTACGATGGCGCACCCGGGCGCGTTCGAATCAGCTCATTCGAGGCGCGATCTCCCGCGCTCGCGCTGAGCGGCAACGCCGATCTTGCTCTGACCCAAGGCGCCAGCCGGGCGTCGATTCATCTCTCTCGCGCCAATTTGGGTGAACTCACGGCCAGGCTTTCCAAAGTGAGGATCGCCGGGAACGCGCAGGGCGATCTGCATGCTTCCTGGGAAGGGCTGGCCGCGGAAAGAGCTTCCGGCGAGGGCACGTTTTCCCTTCAGCGTGGGGCGCTTGCGCAAGACACAGTGCCGGTATCCGGAGCCGTGCACGTGAAGGCCCGGCAAGGCGCGATCGAACTGGCAATCGCTCCGCTTGAAATGTTCGGGGCTCAACTCAACGGTTCGGCCGCCCTCGATGCACGGAGGCGCCTGAGCGGACATGTCACGGCGGCCGTGCCGGACCTTGCAAAAACAAGATCGGACTGGAATGTTTTTTCAGGCAAGGACCTGGACGTTCCCGTTGCCGGTCCGGCGGAACTGACGGCGGACCTTGCCGGGACGCTGGAGGCTCCCGAGGCGGCCGTAGCTCTCTCTGCGCCGAGGACGGCTATCGGCAGGCTGCGGGATGTCGCCCTGCGCCTGAGCGCGACTTACTCTCCGCAATCGGTACGCGTGAGTGAAGCGGAAACAAGCTGGCATGGCCAGTCCATTCGAGGGCAAGGCTCGATCGGCTTTGGCGGAGAATCCCCTTCGCTCGACTTCCACCTGCGCCTGCACAACGCCTCGCTCGAAAGTATTCTCGCCGGCGCCGGCCGCTCCGATATTCCTCTTCGAGGAGCGCTCGAAGGGGAGGCGGATGTCAGCGGCACCGTTTCGAAGCCACAGGGTACGGCGATGCTTTACGCGACGTATCTTTCAGCGTATGGGGAGGCATTCGGCAAGGCTTCTCTGCGGGCGCGCGCCGATGGCGGAACCGCGCGTATCGAGCAGTTGCGGCTTGACAAGGCCCCCGGGCAGACCCTGGAGGCAAACGGCATCTACGATCTGTCCACGCGCCGCATGTCATTTACGGCCACGGGCAGGAATCTGGTTCTCGAGCACCTCGCGGCTATCGGTGGAAAGCCCTTGCAGGCAACCATGGACCTGACGGCTACCGGCAGCGGGACAATTGACAATCCGGAAGGCGCGTCGCAACTCAGAATCCGGAAGGCTCGATACGGTGGCGACCTGATCGGCTCGATCGATGTTCAACTCACCGCGGCGAACCACCAACTCAGCGCTACGCTGGATTCACCTGATTTCCGTCTTCACGCCGAAGCAGCCGCGGGGACGGACAGCCCTTATCCGGCAAGATTCGAGGTCCAGGCGCGCGGCACGGAGATCGGAAAACTGCCTCTGCATATTCAGGAGCCATTGAAGGGAACGCTCCAGGGCGTCGTCCGCGGTTCCGGCAATCTCGCGGATTGGCAGAATGGCACGGCCAGCGCGGAATTCGACACGCTGGCTCTCGAGGTTCGCGGCCAGAAAGTGCGTAACGATGGTCCGCTCCAGTTCTCTTACCGCAACGGCACTCTTCAGGCGGCGCATGCCGTGCTCGTCTCCTCGCAATCGCGGCTCGAACTGGCGGGTGCTTTCCCCTCGCAACTGCACGTGAAAGGGTCCGTCGATCTTGACACCGTGAGTGCTTTGCTTCCTGAGCAAAAGGCGAAGGCGAGCGGGCAATTGACGGTCGACGGCGATTTGCTTGGCACGTGGAAGAAACTCGACGCGGCGATGCGATTCCAGGTCACGGACGCCAATCTCGATGTTGCCGGGATGCCGCCCGTCGCTCACCTGTCTCTGCAAGGCCAGATCCGCAACGGGACGGTGACCGGGGAACTTTCCGCCCAGTGGGCCTCGGGCCGGATCACGTCTTCCGGTGAAGTGCCGCTTGGTCTGTTCCCTCTGCCGGAGGAAATCGTGCGTAAAGAGGGGCCGGCCAACCTGTCACTTCAAGTCAAAGGCGTCAATCTCGCTTCGCTTCCCGGAGTGCCTTCCACACTGGGCGGCGTGGTTTCGCTGCGCCTTGATGCGGAAGCGCCGAAAGCCGATCTCGATTCGCTCACGGCGCACTTGCAGATTGACGAATTGCAACTCCGCAGCGGTGACATGCGCGTGCAACAGAGCGGGGTCTCCTCGATCCGCATCGAGCATCGAACCGCGCGGATCGAGCAGTTCAACCTTACCGGATCCGGCACGGATATCCGCTTGAGCGGCGCCGCCGGACTTTCCGGAGAGCAACCGCTGGATCTGAAGGCCGAGGGCAGCTTCAACGCCGCGATTGCCGCCGCTATGGCCGGTGGGATCAAACTGCAAGGCCCCGCCCGTTTGCAACTGGTTGTTTCCGGCACCATCGCAAAACCCGGCATGAACGGTTTTGTCGAGACGGATAACGCTACATTGGCAATCCCTTCCCAAAAACTGGCCGTGGAGAATCTGAAGGCGCGGGTGGATATTGAGGGCACGCTCATCCGCCTGAGCAGACTTTCGGGAGTATTGAACGGCGGCGCGCTTACGGCCAGCGGGCGTGTGCGGTATCAGCAGGGCTTTCTGAACGACATCAACCTGGGCATGAAAGCCGGCAACGTCTATCTCGACTTTCCACAAGGTCTGAAAACCATTTCCAACGTGGATGTGAACCTGCACGGCACCAGCGACCGGATGGAAGTGAGCGGCCGGGTGACGGTTGAGGAGGGGTCCTACAAAGAGCCGCTGACCTTGCAGGGAGGCCTGCTGCAATACATCCGCTCCGGACAGGATGCGCGCGCGGGGGCCGCGGACGAAGAATCGCTGCTATCCAAGCTCGAATTCCGCATCAACGTAAACACCGCGCAGCCTCTGCTCGTCGACAACAACATCGCCAAGGTAAACGTCTCGGCGCGGTTGAAACTGGTGGGCGATTATACGCGGCCAGGAATGACCGGGCGTATCACCATTGATGAGGGCGGCCAGTTGATGCTCAATGAGCGCAACTATTCCGTGGAGCGTGGAGTGATCACCTTCACGAACGAACAGCGCATTGAACCATCGCTCGATATTCTGGCGCAGACGCAATTGAAAGACTATGACGTTTCCGTGCAAATCAGCGGCGGGGGCAGCGAGAGGATCACGACCACGCTGACGTCCGACCCGCCGGCGCCTGAATCCGACATACTCGCCATGCTGCTTACGGGGCGTACCCTGGAACAGGTTCGCGGACATGAATCCGAAGTTGCCAAGGACCAGGTATTAAGCTACCTCGCCGGCAGCGCCAGCGCGTCGTTGACCAGCCAGTTGCAGAAAGTGACCGGCATCAGCGAGGTGCGCATCGAGCCGCAGTTGATTCAGGACGAAGCCAATCCCACGGCGCGTCTCACGATCGGCGAGGATATTACGCCGAAGCTGAGCCTGATTTACTCGATGAATCTCGCTGACAGCCGGGACCAGATCTACATTGCGCGATACGACATTACCCGGCGGTTTGTCACCCAACTTACTCGCCAGAGCGATAGCAGCTATCGCATGGAGTTACGGCAGGACCTGCGCCTGGGCGGCAGGCGCCGCCGGACGAGCGCCGCCGACGAACGCATCGAGCGGCTCATCGGGAAAGTCCATTTCCTTGGGGAAGATTACTTCGGCGAATCGAAGCTGCGCGATAAGTTCAAAGTGAAACCGGATCAGAAGTATGACTTTTTCAAGATCCGCAACGGGCTTGACCGGCTGGAGAAGATGTACTCGAATGCCGGGTTGCTGGAATCGCGCGTGAGGCTCGAAAAGGAGACGCAGCCGAAGACAGTGGACCTCACGGTGAACATCACGGAAGGCCCGAAAGTGCAATTTGTCTACGAGGGATGGAGCGTTCCCGGGTCAGTGCAGGAGGCCGTGAAGAACGCATGGCGGGACGGGGCGTTTGACGAGCAGCGGATGGAGGATTCGAAGCGGCAGATTTTGGGGGCGCTGCTGAAGGACGGCCGCCTGGATGCGACTGTCGAGGCGACGGTGAGCATTCCGGAAAAAGGGGAGCGCAGGGTCCTTTTTGATATTCATCCGGGCGAGCGCTTCGCCAAGGTGGATTTAGCGTTTGACGGCGCGAAGGGAATCTCCGCGGATACGTTGAAAGAGCAGTTGGAGCGCGCCAGGCTGATGACGGCGCTCTACGTGGAACCGCGCAAGGCGACGGATGCGCTGGAGGCTTACTATCGACGGCAGGGTTATCTCGCGGCGTCCGTTTCCGTTCCGCGGATAGAAAAGAATACGGCAATGCACACGGCCCGCGTGGTGGTCCCAATCAAGGAAGGGCCGCTGTTTCACGTGGGGAACATCGAGTTCAGCGGCAATCACGCAATCTCCTCGAACACTCTGCGCAGCGCGCTTCCGCTTCATTCGGGCGACGTGTATCTCCCCAAGCTGCGCGAGGACGCCGCCGGCAAACTGCGCGACCTTTACGGAGAAGAGGGATACAACCGCGCGGACATTACCTCTTCGCTCGATTTAGAGGCAGCCGCGGGCAAGGTAAACGTGAAGTTTGCTGTCACCGAAAACAAACAAGAGGTAATTGAAGACATTGTGGTGCGGGGGAACCGCTACACCAGCGCCAATCTGGTGCTTACACAGTTGCATCTCGCAAAGGGCGATCCCGTCGTTCTGAGCAGGATCGGGGCGGCGCGGCGGAACCTGTATAACACGGGCGCGTTCGCGTTGGTGGACGTCGAACGGGTTGCCGTGCCCGGCACTGCGGGAAACAATCAGCAGCCGGTTCGCCTGACTGTCCGCGTGCAGGAAATTCAGCCTTGGGAGATACGTTACGGCGGCTATTACGATACCGACCGGGGGCCCGGCGGCATTGTCGATGTCTCGAACCGTAATATGCTCGGAAGCGCGAGAGTGCTGGGCATGCGGTATCGCTATGACGCCGACTTGCATGAATTGCGCCCCTATTTCAGCCAGCCGTTGCTGAGGCGGTTCCCTCTACAAACCACTGCTTCGGGCTATCTGCGCAAGGAAATCATGCCAGGCTTCATTACAGACCGGCAGGGACTTCTGCTGCAGCAGCAGGCGCGCCCCGCCAAGCACTACGTGATCGACTACGGCTATAACATCGAGAAGACCCATACGTATGAGCAGAACCCGGATGCGCTGTTTCCGCTGGACGCGACCCTGCGGTTCGCTTCGCTGATCACCAGTTTGACGCGCGACACTCGGGACAACCTGCTCGACGCGACACGCGGGTCGATGATCTCCCAATCCTTTGAATGGGGACCCGCGGTTCTGGGTTCCCAGATTCGGTACGTCCGCTATTTTGGGCAGTACTTCAAGTTCATCCCGTTGTCGAAGCCCGCGCCGGTTCCGTTCTCCGCCATGGAACGGTCCCGTGTGGTGTTCGCGGGCGGAGCGCGGGTGGGGTTCGCGGGCGGACTCGGCGGCGACCAGTATCCGATCGCCAAGCGATTCTTTTCTGGCGGCGGCACGACGATCCGCGGTTTTGATTTCAATTCCATTGGGCCGCGTGATGCTTTGGGCAATCCGGAGGGCGGCGACTCGATGATTGTCCTGAACGGCGAACTGCGCTTTCCTCTCTTCAAGATGTTCGACGGTGTGGGTTTTGTGGATGCGGGCAATGTTTACCCGCTGGCGAGCGACTTCGATCTGACCAACATGAGAAAGTCAGCGGGGTTTGGACTGCGTGTGAGAACTCCCTACATTCTCATCCGCGTGGATTATGGCGTGAAGCTCGACCGCCGTCCGGGGGAAGGGTTCGGAAAGCTATTCTTCAGCATTGGCCAGGCGTTTTGACGCCGCTATGAGAGCAGCAACTCGAGATCCTCGCGCTTGAGATCGGCGATGAAGCTGTTGCTTTCGGAAATGATGGCTTCGGCCAAGTCCCTTTTCGAACTCTGAAGATCGAGAACTTTCTCCTCGACGGTATCGCGCGCGATGAGGCGGTAGGCGAACACGGGGCGAGTCTGCCCGATGCGATGGGTGCGGTCGATGGCCTGCGCCTCGACGGCGGGATTCCACCAGGGATCGAGGAGGAACACGTAATCCGCGGCGGTGAGGTTGAGCCCGAGGCCGCCGGCCTTCAGACTGATGAGGAATAGTTTGCAATCGGGGTCGTTCTGGAAATGCTCCACGCAGCTTTGGCGGTCGCGGGTGGAGCCATCCAGGTACTCGTAGGTGGTTTTCCGCGCGTCCAGGTGGCCGCGAAGGATGCCGAGCATGCTGGTGAATTGGGAGAAGACAAGCGCCTTGTGGCCTTCACTGAGCACTTCCTCGAGTTGCGGCAGCAGTGTATCGAGTTTGGCGCTCGATTCGCCGGCGTGCTTCTTGTCGATCAAGCCCGGATGGCAAGCCGCCTGGCGCAGGCGGAGGAGCGCTTCAAGGATCTGGATCTTGGACCGTCGGAAGCCGCTTCTTTCAATGCGGCCGAGGAGGTTGCCGCGGTAATAGTCGCGCAGTTCATCGTAGAGTTTCCGCTGCGGCGGATCCAGGTCACAATAGATGGTCTGTTCGCTTTTCTCCGGCAGTTCCCGCGCCACCTGCTCTTTGGTGCGGCGGAGGATAAAGGGACGGACCGCGCGCGCCAGCAGGCGGCGTGTCTCTTCGTCGGGATTCCGGAGGGCGCTCGCGGTGGCTTGCAAGGCGGAAGCGCCGCCGAGCATGCCGGGGTTGAGGAACTCGAAGAGGCTCCACAGTTCGCCAAGGTGATTTTCGATGGGTGTGCCGCTGAGGGTGAGGCGGTGGCCGGCGGTCAGGAGACGCGCGGCCTTCGCGGATTCGCTCGCCGAGTTCTTGATGGCCTGCGCTTCGTCGAGGATGACATAGTCGAAAACGAAATCCTTGAGATCGAGGACATCGCGGCGCAGCATGCCGTAGGTGGTGAGCACAAGGTTGTACTGCGAGAACAGCGCGGGATCCTTGAAGCGGTTGGCGCCGGAATGATCGAGCACGGCGAGGCGCGGAGTGAAGCGGGCCGCCTCATTCTTCCAGTTGTAGATGAGAGAGCGCGGAACCACCACGAGGGAGGGCCCGGCGCCCTGCTGGCGGCGGTATTCGAGCAACGCCAGCACTTGCGCCGTCTTGCCCACTCCCATGTCGTCGGCGAGGCAGCCTCCCCAGCCGAGTTGGGCGAGGAATTCCATCCAGCCCAGGCCCTCGCACTGATAGCCGCGCAACTCTCCGCTGAAGCCCGGCGGTTGCTGCCTGGGACGGATCCCTTCAAACGAACCAAGCCGCTCGCGGGCTGCCCGGAACATCTCGTCCACCTGGATCTCTTCGCGCTCGGCGAGGAATACATCGAGCAGGCCGGTCTGCGATTTCGAGTAGCGCAGATGGTCCCCTTCGGCTTTGCCAAGCCGGAAGAGCGTTCCGTAGCGGGAGAGGAGTGCTTCCGGGAGAAGGCCGTAGGAGCCGTCGTCGAGCAGAACCATGCCCTCCCCCTTCTGCAGGGCTTTGATGAGTTGGGGCAGGGGGACATGACCTCCGCCGAAATCGACTGCGCCGTGCAACTCGAACCAATCGATGCCGGAGGTGAGTTCGGCGTGGAAAGATTCCGGCTTGCGGAACATCTTGCCTTCCGCTTCGACGTGCCAGCCCTCCTTGACGAGTTCTCGAGCGATGACCGGCAGTTTCTTCGCGGGGACTTCCCAAACGCTGCCGGACTCGTAGTAAGCATAAGAAGGCCGCTTGAGGCCGTTATCGACCAGGAGTTCAACGGCCGCCTTCTCGGCGCCCGGGTCGCGGTGAATGAATCTCTTCGCTCCGGCTTCGTAGGCGCCGGTGTTATTTTCGTCGGGCTGGAAGGTATGGCCGTCGTAGTCGAAGAACAGTTCGCCGCGCAGTTTGGAACTGGACTGCGCGCGGTAGGCGTACGATCGCAGGGTGGGGGGTGAGATGCGCAAGCAAGGACGCGGCGCAACGCGCACGTCTTCGTAGCGCAGATCTTCCGGAAGGGATACCCGCGGGGGGCGAGGCAGTTTGACGAATTCTTCGAGAAACTGCGGGCCCTGGCTGACGGGAATGACGATCTGCTTTTCCTTGCGCAGCGCCTGAGTCCAGGAGAATGCCCCGTGGTGCTGGTAGCGGGCAATGCGGTTGCGATGCAACAGGAGGCCATCGGAAAAAAGGATATCCGGATCTTCAACCCCGAGTTCCTCCGAATCGCGGGTGAGGGAGCCGCGGATCTTGAAGTAATCGCCTTCCTGGTCAATCCGGAGGGAGAAATCCCAGATGGGGCCGTCATCCCACTCGAGAACAGGCATCTCCTCAGCGAGAGCAGAGTTGTCCCTGCGCAACAGGAATCGGCCGCTCGCACAGAGCCGCGGAATGACAGAATCGGCGAGCGGTGGAGTGAGGTAACATCCGGAAGACATCTGCTCGTAGGCCCATCCATAGGAGGATTGCGACGTCCCGAAGAGGACGGCGAGAATCTCCCGTTCCTCCGGATGAGGGAGGGACGCAACCTGGGCGCGATAGATTTTGTGCGGCTTCAGCTTGCCGAGACGGCCGCCCTCAAGGGGGTCGCGGATCTCGATGGCCACGAAGAAGCGTCCGGTGGCAAGGCAGGTTTGCCATTCGAGGAGGTAGTGGATCTGGCGGCCGGGCAGCCAGTGGTCCGCGTGATAGGCGCCAGGCTGCGAAGCCGTACGGATGTCAGAGAGCAGTTTGTGCCAGGCGGGAGGCGGCGGAGGGGCGGGCCTTCTCAATATCGTTCGCCGCTGGATCGGGCGGCCGCGGCGAGGCGCCTCCGGAACTATGGCTTCGCCGGCTTCACGGTTTTCCAATCGTCCCGCGATGTATGGCCTCCCGCCCATTCTTCCGAGGAGGTAACTTTTCGAGTCCGCGGCGAGAACGGCTGCCCACATGTGTTTGCACAACCTGTCTTCCCCAGGACGCAGACAATCGCAGGAGGGCGTAACGCGGTCCCCCTCGCGACGGAGTGTTACCTTCAAATCGCGCGAATCCTGTACGACGACTTCGATGCTCCACTGGTTCCCGCTGACGATACGCACAAGGCCGTCCTCGAACAGAGAAGCGCCGGCAGCGCTTGTCGAGCCATGGAAAGAATGTGAGAGGAACCGCTGGAGGTACATTCCGAAAATTTAGAATCGCACATTCCAGGGAGGGCGTCACCAAGCGGGGGTTAGCGTTTCGGATACGGCGCGCCGTAGCCGCGCACCGAATGCCAGATAGCCCGGTTGAGCAGGTCTTCCGGCGCTTCATCGGGCTCATCGAAATCCATACGCATCGAGGCCTGGGCCAATTGCCGCTGGAGGCCGCGAACGGCTTTGAGCGGCGGATTCATTTCATCGAGCGGAATGCGGTTGGGCAGCGCCGTGTAGGGAGAATCGTCGGGCTCGGAGGCGAAGACGGAAAACATCGGCTCCGCTGCGAGATCGAACTGGCTGGTGGGCGGAAGGCCGAGGATTTGCTCGATGGTGCGGTACATGTGAATGGTGGTGTAGAAATTGGAGTCAACGGCTTTTCGCCGCACCCAGGGGCTGATGACCATGGCGACCGTGCGGTGGCCGTCCACGTGGTCCAGACCGTTCTGGGCATCGTCTTCGACGACAAAGATGGCGGATTCCTTCCAGTAGCGGCTATGCGAAATGGCTTCCACCAGGCGGCCGAGGGCGAGGTCGTTGTCGGCGACCATGGCGCGCGGCGTGGGGAACCCGGGCGCGGTGCCGCTGGTGTGGTCGTTGGGCAACAGCAGGAGCACGAGCGGCGGCAAATCGCCGTTTTTCTCGTAACCGCGGAAGTCTTCAAGGAACCGGTCGACGCGATACTGATCGGTGACCAGCATGCTGAAGCCGGGATAACGCGTGGAGTAGATGTCCTGAAGGCCGAGGATGGGCGTGCGGGCGGTGATGGAGATTCTTCCGGCTCCCGATTTCCAATCGTGGTAGATATCCGTCCACGTCGATTTGGAAGGGGTGATGGTGACAAGCCCGCGTTCGCCGTAGGAACGCACCGGGATCCGGTGTTCCTTTGCGTTGTCCCAGAGGAACGCGGTGGGGGCGAAGAGCATCGGATTCTGGTCGTTCCGTCCGTTACTGTACTTGTGGAGCCAATCGCCGGCGTATCCCTGCGTGCACCAGCGGTGGCCGAGCGCGGATTGATCGCCTGGCGCGTAGAAGTTATCGAGGATGGTGTATTTCTCGACAAGCGCGTGGTGGTTGGGAGTAACCTCGCGGCCGAACTGGACAAGCGAGGAGTCGCCGTTCGCCTGGGGGAGATCGCCGAAGACCTGATCGTAGGTGCGGTTCTCCTTGATCACATAGAAGACGTGCTTGATGGACGAGGGTTGGCGGCCGCCGGCCGGTACAGGCTGCGCGGCATGGTTGTTCTGCATCACCTGCCTGGTGAAGCCGGCGAGTTGTTTTCCGGAGGGAGCATCCATGAGGGAGACGATGCCCACCCGGTCGCGGTAACTACGTCCCTTAGCGCCCTGGCGCGTGGGTGCGATGGAGCCGAAGCCGTAGCCGCTGGCGATGTACAGCCGCCGCGAATCCGGAGAAACCGCGACCGCCGTGGGGTACCAACCGGTGGGGATGAAACCTTGCACCGCGGGTTGCTTCTTCGAGACATCCACCACGGCAATGGCGTTGTTTGCGGCGTTGGCGACGTAGAGGGTACGGCCGTTGGAACTGACGGCAACGGCGTTGGGAGAGCTGCCGAGAGGCGCCTTCTGAAAGGGCCTGACGTTGATGGAGCCCATGAGACGGAGCGAGCCGGTGTCGACTACGGAAATTGAATCGCTGTTCGCGTTGGCGACATAGAGGCGGTTTGTGCCCGGGTGGATCGCCATTCCACTGGGGTGCAACCCGACTTCGATTTCCGCCGTGACTGTCCTGGTCTTTGTATCGATCACGGAGACGGTGCCGCTCGATGGGATGCCGCGCGGGTCAAGGACGATGGGGTACACGCCGTCCGTGCGGTCAGATGGCCGCGGGCGGCGCCCCGCCCAGTTCGTGACGAATACCTGATGCGGCGTGGCGGCGACGGTGTAGGGATAGCTTCCCACCGGCACTTCGGAAATGGCGCCGCTGTGGGTGTCGATGATGGCCACGGCGTGCTTGAGATTCAGCGCGGCATAGAGCGTGGAGCCATCCGCGCTGAGGACGAGGCCGCTGGGCGCGGAGCCGGCGATCTTCCAGGCGTTCCGGAACTGAAAGCGATCGCCGGACTTATGGAAGACCTTGATGTCATGATCCTGGCCTCCGCCGACGTACAGCGCATCGCCCGTCGGGCTGAAGGCGACGCCGGCGAAACTGTCGCCAAGCGGCAGCGTCTGCTTCACTGTGGCGGAGGCGACGTCGATGAGATGCAATGCCCGCGGGGCGAAATTGCTTCCGGTGACGACGGCCAGCGACTTCTCGTCCGGGCTGAGCACCAGGCCCAACGGGCGGTCATTCACTTCGACATGCGTGCCGGCGGGAGTGAGGAATTGCCCCGTGGGGATGAGATAGCTGCCATCGGATTGACGGCCGATTCTCCAGATCCTGCCGCTGCTGAAGGCTAAGGCCACCGCGGCGAGCAGGGCGGACACGATCGCGGCTCGGTGTCGAAACGTCATTCTATGCTAGGATACGGCGCGTTCGGTTCGTTTGGAAATCGCATGAACAAGCAACAACTCTATCACCAGTACAAAGCCTTGCTGCTCGAGGGCATTGTCCCGTTCTGGTGGCGGCACGGAGTGGACCATGAGCACGGCGGCGTGCTCTCGTGCATGGCGGAAGATGGCCGGCCGGTCAGCGGGGACAAATACATCTGGTCGCAGGGCCGGTGGGTGTGGGTGTGCGCGGCGCTCTACAATCGCATCGAGCGGCGCCCGGTGTTTCTCGACTCGGCGCGGCGCACCGTGGAATTCCTGCTCGCGCACGGGAAAGATGAGGAAGGCCGATGGGTGTATCACACGACGCGGGACGGGCAGGTGGTGGAGGGGCCGGCAAGCATTTTCTCCGATTGTTTTGCGGTATACGGCTTCAGTGAATACTGCCGCGCCGCGCGGGACCCAGCGGTCCTGGCGGAGGCGCTGCGCACCTATGGCTCGGTGCGCCGCCGCGTCGAGTCGCCGGATTTTCACGAAATGGCTCCTTACACCCTGCCGCCCGGCCGCAGACCGCACTCGGTTCCGATGATCCTCACCGAGGTGTCGAACGAACTGGCGCAGACGACGGGCGATCCGGAGATCGATAAGGCAGCCGGGGAGTATGCGCTGCGGGTGATGAATCATCACGTCCGGCCGGAATGGGGAGTGCTGGTCGAGTTCCTCGATTCTTCCTTCCACACGCTATCCGGGAATGAGGGAACGGCGGTGATGCCGGGGCACGCCATCGAGTCGATGTGGTTTGTCCTGCATTGGGCGCGCCGCGCCGGCCGGGAGGACATCATCGCGAAAGCCGTGGAGGTGATCCGTCGGCACCTCGAGAAGGGCTGGGACCCGGAATATGGCGGCATCTTTCTGGGAATCGACGCGCGGGGCGGCGTGCCGTTTCTCGCCAACGCGGAGAAGAAGGTGTGGTGGCCTCATACGGAGGCTCTCTACGCGCTGCTGCTGGCCCATGAACTGACGGGCGAGGAGTGGTGCGTGGAATGGTATGAGCGCGTGCATGATTGGTCCTTCGGCCACTTCCCCATGCCGGAGGTTGGCGAATGGCGGCAGAGGCTGGACCGCGCCGGAAATCCGATTACGGAACTGATCGCGCTTCCGGTGAAGGACCCGTTTCACCTGCCGCGGGCGGTGATTCTGATCCTCGAGTTGTTGCGGCGTTACGCGTAGGATGAGAGCGCCGCCGCGATTGCCCGCCCAATCCCCCGGCTCGCGTCCGTCACCAGGGCGGTTCTCCCCGTAAGGGATTCCATAGCTCAAAACACCAGTTTCATGCCGCCCACAGCCCAGGCTTTCGGCACGCGGAATCCATCTTCATACCACGTGCGGTTGAGAAAGTTTTCGACGCGCGTGAATAGCTGCAAGGACGCGCGGTCATGCAGAGGGATGGAGTAAGAGGCGGCAAGGTCGGCCTTGCGGGCGCCCGGGAATACGAACGCGCGCGTACCGGCGCCTGTATAGAAGGGCGTCACCGAGCTCCCGGCCAGCGCGATGTCGGAGGTGATCTCGGCATGCTTGCCGATAGGCTGGGTGACAAGAATGGTTGCCAGATGCCGTGGGATCCGCGGGGAGAGGAGGAGCCCATCGTCGAAGATCGGCGTGCGCTCCTGCGAGCGTGTATAGGTATAGGAACCGGAGATTCGCATCCCGCGCGCCAGGCTGGCTTCGGCGCTGCTTTCAAAGCCGCGAGCCAATCCGCCGCGCGTATTCAGATAGCCGCTGAAACGGTCAAATGGGTCGCGCCCGAGTTGCAGCGCGCCGAAGGCGATGACGCTTTGCAGCCGAGTGTAGAAGTACGTGCCGCTGACGCGCAGGCGGGAATGAGCGAAGTATTGGTCGAAGCCGCCATCGGCGGCGATGGAGCGCTCCGGCCGCAACCGTGGGTCTCCGTAGGCGAAGAACGAGCCGCCGTAGAATGAGGTGCCGAACCTTTCGTAGAGCGCCGGAGCACGATAGGCGTTGCCCACATGGGCGCGGAATTTCGTACCGGCCCGCGCCATCCAGGCCACCGCGCCGTCGCCGGTGAAGGCATCCGGCGGCGTCTCGAGCGCCTGTGAGCCATACACCGGAGCCCCACCCTCGAATTTCGGCCGGTTCAGGGCGAATCCCTGCCAGCGTCCGGAGAGCGACACCAGAAGACGGCTGTCGAAGAAGCGCAACTGATCCTGCGCAAATACGCTATGCGAGGCTTCGCTGACGCTGGTGCGCGCAAAGACGCGTGATGCGGGGTCCGGATTCTGGTCAGTGGATAGATTCGTAAACCGCTCCCGTTCGAACTCATAGCCCGCGGTCAGCAGGTGGCGCTTTCCCCACTGCGAATCGATGCGCCCCTGTGCGTTGTCAATGCGTCCGTCATAGACCGCGCTGTTATTGAACAGCGGCTGGAAACTCGCCCCGCCCGGCCCGTCGCGATTGTCGCGGGAAGTGGTCAATGCCTGGTAGCTGAGGCGCAGCGTGGTGGCGGGACTCAGGTTGTGCGTGAGGCCGAAGAGGGAAGAAACCTCGCGCGCTTTACGGCTCGCATCCGGATCATTGAGCGAAGGCGCGAAGGTGGCGTTTCCCCAGGCAAAGGGCAGCCCGGCGTCGGCGAGCGCCAGTTGGCCCGGCGCCAGTGGGATGGCGGGGATGATGCCGGAGGCGGGCAAATTCGCATCCGGACCGGCGAAGGGCGTCGAGTTCAGATCGGCATACGCGCCGGTCGCAAACAGCCGCGCGCTGAGCCGCGTGCTCTCGCGCAGCGCGTATTGGAGCCAGCCCTGTCCGCTCGTGTTGCGTGCCCGGTCAGAGCCATCCACTCCGCCAGTGACATTGAGATGAGCCACGCCGGCGGAATACTGAAGCCGGCCACCGAGCGCACCGCCGCCCATCCGCGCCAGTCCCCGGAACATGCCGAGACCGCCGCCCTCGGCGGAGACTTCGCCGTGCAGCGGACCGCCGCCGGAGTCCGTCACCACCTGCACGACGCCGCCGATGGCGTGCGTGCCGTACAGCGAGGAGCCCGAGCCGCGCAGGACCTCGACACGGGAAGGATCCACCACCAGCAGGTCGCTTAAGAAGGCGGAAGCATCGCCTTGCGGCGAACCCGCGTCGCGGAGGCGGAACCCGTCGATGAGGATGGATGTGTCGGAGGCGCGCAGTCCGCGTGTGTGGAGGCGGGTGAACGCGCCGGGGCCGCCCAACTGCTGGACGCGCATTCCCGGAACCTGCCTCAAGACTTCAGCGAGCGAGAACTCTTCGCGCCGGTCCATGTCCGCGGCGTCCAGAACGGTGATCGCTTTCGCAGTGGAATCCACGGAAAGCGGCGTACCCGAGGCGGTGATGGTGACGTGTTCGGCGACACGCTGGACATCGAGAACGATGTCCAGGGATTCTATCTGCCCACCCGCCAGATTTACGCGAAAAGGAGGGCTTTGGGCGAATCCCGCCGCGCTCGCCGACAAGAGGTAAGCCCCCGGCGCGACTTGCCGGAAGGCGAACTCGCCGCCATCGGAGGCGCGCGTCTTGCGGGCTTCCGGGCTGCCCTGGGAATAGAGAGTGACCCATGCGCGCGCCACGGCGGCATGAGACGAGTCAAGAACCCTGCCGCGGATTTCTTCCGCATGGCAGGCGGCGGCTGCAACAAGAGCCAGTGAAATGAGATGGTGTTTGGCTTTGGCCATGTCCTTCCCCTCGAAGGCGCACGTCTTCGGACATCGCCGGCAGGTCTTCGGACTTCCAGGCCATCAGTTTTCCTACTCGCCGCCGCTTCCCGGCGCTGTTTCGACAAACGCCAGTGCGTCCTATGCGGCTTTCGTTCCTGGTTACCGCTGCGGGGCAGTCCCGGACTCGCACCGGGTTCCCTCTTGCCACGCTCGCTGCGAGACGAGCGTACCGAACGACCTCTTCAGTTTCCTCCGCTGAGGGAATGGAAGTCAATGGATTTGTGCAAGAGTGTAACGTTTGCAGGGTCAGAATCACTACTTCTATGCCCGAGGTAAAGAGAGAAAAATGAAGTTCATCCGCGGAGGAGTTGGCAGGGGCGGGCAGAATTTCACGGAGGATGTCCGCCTCATCCAGCTATTGCTGAACGACTACATCGCCCGGTCCACACACTACCAGATTGCGGTGGACGGCATCGCAGATTCGAGGACCATCGAGGCCATCGAGGAATTCCAGCGTGGGGCCGGACTACCGGCTACCGGGGTGGTGGAGCCGGCCGGCCCTACGCTGCGGTTTCTGGTGATGGGATTCATCACATCGCTGGCGGGGGACCTGAGCAGTTCGCAGCAGGCGGCGCGGCGGGAGCATCCGAACGAGGCGCACATTTCAGACGCGCTTGTGTACCTGGCGCGGGCGCGCGGGGCGTAGGCTGGGCTAACCAGGCTGTTACGGTCTCTTCCACAACCGTTCGTCCCAGACAACTGGTACCGGGTGGCTGACCTGAATACGGGAAAAGTCAGGATGCTCCTGATGAATCAGGACATTTCGCTCCACGCGCGTCACCACGGACGGCACAATGAGAACGGGCGTCCGCTTCTCGTCATACCAACGGTCACCAAAAGCACGAGAGGTTTGAAACGAGAGGGAATCCCAACGAGGGATATCGTTGGGTGCAACTTCCTCAATAGGCAATTCCCCTGGAATGAGGACCTCTACATAGACTTGGCTTTGCGGGACGTGGCCTGATGCGTGAACGAGAACTTCCAGCAGTGCGCCGGCGTATGTTTCCGCGGCATAGATGACTCGCCGCCCGGGAGAATTCCAGCGAGCACCGCGAATCATCGCGCCGCCGCCGTCGAATATAGCGTGCCGCGCATCGGCGATGCGGTACGCGCGCAGAGGAGGCTTAGGCCGGGAGGCCATAGAGTATCCGCGCCATCACCTCTTCCGCCTGCCGGGCACCCAGTTCGGTCAACGCCGCGTCTAAAGGAGTCTTGCCTCCGATTTCGGGATGAGGTGTAGTGAGGAATCGTCTCGCCTGGTCACGATCCTGCCAGACATCCTCGGCCATGGCGACCACACGCGCCAAGCGCTCCGTGCGTTCGCTTTCGGCCGTACTCAAGCGATCCTTTCGCCGCTTGTAGGTCGCCTCTGGAACAACACGATGCATCAACGTTCGCTGCTTACCAGGGTCCTCGAAAACACGGCGCGCAACATTGCGAAGAGTCGCCTTCGGCAAGCCACGCTCGACAGCGTCATTCAGATCTAACAGAGATGTCACCCTTCCACCGAGGACACGAGTCCCCCCCAGGATTTCACTGATGTGGCACGGCTCAAACATAGTATCAGTGTATCCCATTCTTTAGATCAGTTGATCAGGCTCCAAGGGCAGGGTCCCGCGCAATGCCCCGTCAGCATCTTGCGGGACCCTCGCCGTTCGTTGCGGTACCGGACTACCGCGCCGCAACAACCACGTTCGACGCTTCCTGTTCCCTTTCGACGTGACGGATTTCGTGGCCGGTGAAGATCTGGCGCGGGCGGGCGATCTTCTGTTCGGGATCTTCGATCAGTTCCTGCCATTGCGCCAGCCAGCCCACCGTTCTCGGGATGGCGAACAGGACGGTGAACATCTCGGGATGGAAGCCCATCGCCTGGTAGATGATGCCGCTGTAGAAATCGACGTTGGGATAGAGTTTGCGCTTGATGAAGTATTCGTCGTTGAGGGCGATGCGCTCGAGTTCCTTGGCGATCTCGAGTTTCGGATTGACGCCGGTGACCTCGAAGACGTCCTCGGCGGCCTTCTTGATGATGCGGGCGCGTGGATCGTAGTTCTTGTAGACGCGGTGGCCGAAGCCCATCAGCTTGCACTCGCCGCTCTTCACCTTCTCGATGAAGGCGGGGATGCTGTTCACCGAACCGATCTCATCGAGCATGCGGAGCACTTCTTCGTTCGCCCCGCCATGAAGCGGTCCGGCGAGCGCGGAGGCGGCGGCGGAGAGGCTCAGGTACGGGTCGGCCTGCGAACTGCCGACGCTGCGCATCGCATTGGTGCTGCAATTCTGCTCATGGTCGGCGTGAAGGATGAAGAGGATGTCGAGGGCGCGCGCCAGTACGGGGTTGGGCGTGTACTTCGGTTCGGTCATCTTCCACAGCATGTTGAGGAAGTTCTCGGCATAGCCAAGCGAGTTGTCGGGGTAGACGTAGGGCAGTCCCAGGCTGTGGCGGTAGGCATAGGCGGCGATGGTGGGCACCTTGCCGATGAGGCGCATGATCTGGAGTTTGCGCGACTGCCGGTTCTTCACCTCGCGCGCCTCGGGATAGAACGTGGAGAGCGCGGCCACGGTGCTGACGAACATCCCCATGGGGTGCGCGTCATGGCGGAATCCCTCCATGAATTTCTTCAGATTTTCATGGATCATCGTGTGGAGGGTGATTTTGTCTTTCCACTCTTTGTATTGGTCTTCGGCCGGCAGTTCGCCGAACAGAAGCAGGTATGCCACCTGGAGGAAGTCGCACTTCTCGGCCAGTTCCTCGATGGGATAGCCGCGATAGCGCAGGATGCCGCGGTCGCCGTCAATGAAGGTGATGGCGCTGCGGCAGGAGGCGGTGTTGGTAAAGGCGGGGTCGTAGGTCATCAGCCCGAAATCTTCGGGATCCGTCTTGATCTGGCGCAAATCCATCGCTCGGATGGTGCCGTCGGAGATGGGCACGTCATAGGACTTGCCGGTGCGTTTATCAAGGATAGAAAGGAAGTCTTTCACGGGGTCCTCCCGGACAGGGTTTTACATACTGCTTATTAGATGAGGAACGCCGGCCGCGGGTGACGAGCCGGCGCAAGGAAACAGGGATCATGGTGGTGGTCCGCTGCCAGCGGTGCAACCTTCGTTCCAAACGGAAAACCGCTGATTTGCGGGAGATTTCCAGCCCGCGCAAGCGGCAGAGGTGGGGCAAAATCCCCCGAATGGGCGGTTTAGCCCGCAACCCTGTGATACCATGAAAGTTCTTTTGTCATGGTCACCGCAGTACCGGACGTTCTCGCCCGGATCGTCGGACACAAACGGACAGAGCTAGCCGCCCTGGAGGCGCGCCGCGGCGAATTGGAGCAGCAGGCAGCCGTACGGATTGCCCAGCGCCGGGATTTTCGCGCCGCCCTGCTCTCCAGAAGTCCGGCAGTTATCGCCGAAATCAAGAAAGCCTCGCCGAGCAAGGGATTGCTGTGCGCCGATTTTCACCCCCCCGAAATCGCCTCGCGCTATCAGGCGGGGGGCGCGGCGGCTCTCAGCGTCCTGACGGACGAGCGATTTTTCCAGGGGTCGCTCGCGGACCTCGAAGGGGCGTGGGCGGCTGTGGAAATTCCCGCACTACGCAAAGATTTCACCTTATCCGAGACGCATGTGGTTGAGGCCGCGGCCCACGGCGCCGACGCCATCCTCCTCATTGCCGCGATACTCACCGCGGCTGAGATGCGGCGCCTGCGGGAACTGGCGGCGGCCTTTGGAATGGCTGCCCTCGTGGAGGTGCACGATGCGGAGGAACTGCGCATCGCGATCGACTCGGGCGCGGAGATTCTGGGCGTGAACAACCGCAACCTGCACACGTTCGAAGTGCGCCTGGAGACCTCGATCGAACTGGCCGGGCGGATGCCCTCGGGGGCCGTATTAGTGAGCGAGAGCGGGATCCACTCGGCGGCCGATGTGGCCCTGCTGCGCTCGGCCGGTTACCAGGCGTTTCTGGTGGGGGAGCACCTGATGAAAGCGCCCGACCCGGCCGCGGCTTTGCAATGCCTCCTCTCATGATCAAGGTTTGCGGCATCACCACTGCTGAGGACGCCGCCGCCGCGGTAGCCGGGGGCGCGACGGCCATCGGCTTTAACTTCTACCCGGGGAGCAAGCGCTACATCACGCCGGAAGCCGCCGCGGGCATTGCGAAAGACCTGCCGGACCGCGTCACGAAGGTCGGCGTTTTCGTCAACGAAACCGCGGCGGATGTGGAGCGTGTTGCGGCGCTGGTGCCCCTGGATGTGGCGCAACTCCATGGAGACGAGGCTCCGGACCAGGCGCCGGAAACCGTTCGCTTCTGGAAGGCCTTTCGCGTGGACGAAAGTTTTGACGCCGCGCGGTTCGAACTGTATCCTCGGGCGGAAGCCTTCCTGCTTGACGGGCCCGCCGGGGCGGAGTATGGTGGCAGCGGGAAACCGTTTGCCTGGAGCCTTGCCGCCGGTTCTCGCCATAAGATTGTGATTGCGGGCGGCCTCGATGCCTCGAATGTCGGGGAAGCGATCCGGCAGGCTCACCCGTGGGGGATCGACGCCTGTTCGCGGATCGAATCGTCCCCCGGACGGAAAGACCACCGGAAGATGTCCGATTTCTTGAAAGCTGCTTTATGCGAGGATCTTTGAGTTTGAAATCATCACAGCCGGATGCCCTGGGCCACTTCGGCGAATTCGGCGGGCGCTATGTGCCGGAGACCCTGATGTCGCCGCTCGAAGAGCTGGAATCAGCCTACCTGGCGGCGAAAGAGGACCCCGCGTTTCACGCCGAATTGCGGGATCTGCTCTCGAACTATGCCGGGCGCCCTACAGCCCTTTACCACGCTCGAAGATTGAGCGAAAGGCTGGGCGGCGCGCGCATCTACCTCAAGCGTGAGGATCTGCTCCACACGGGAGCCCACAAGATCAACAACTGTCTGGGCCAGGCGCTGCTTGCCCGGCGCATGGGCAAGAAGCGCGTCATCGCGGAAACGGGCGCCGGGCAGCATGGCGTGGCCACCGCCACGGTCTGCGCGCTGTTCGGTTTCGAATGCGTGGTGTACATGGGCGAGGAGGACATGCGCCGCCAGAGGTTGAACGTCTTCCGCATGCGCCTTCTCGGGGCGCGCGTGGTGGGCGTCGCCACGGGGAGCCGGACGCTGAAGGACGCCATCAGCGAAGCGATGCGGGACTGGGTGACGAACGTCGATACCACCTATTACCTGCTCGGCTCGGCGCTGGGCGCGCACCCATACCCGATGATGGTCCGCGATTTTCACCGCGTCATCGGCGTGGAAGCACGGGCGCAGATGATGGAACGCGAGAACCGCCTGCCGGACGCCATCTTCGCCTGCGTCGGCGGCGGCAGCAATGCCATCGGAATCTTTCACCCCTTCCTCGAGGACAAGGGGGTGAAGCTCGTGGGGATCGAAGCCGGCGGGAGGGGAACGAACCTCGGCGAGCATGCCGCACGGTTTTCCTTCGGCTCTCCCGGAGTCCTTCAGGGAGCCTACAGCTATCTGCTTCAGGACGCGGACGGGCAGATTGCGCTCACGCACTCGGTGTCGGCGGGTCTCGATTACGCGCTGGTCGGCCCGGAACATGCCTGGCTCCAGCAGCAGGGGCGGGCCGAGTACACCTCCGCCACGGACGAACAGGCTCTGGAAGCTGCGAAGCTGCTGTCACGGACGGAAGGGATCATCCCGGCGCTCGAATCCGCGCACGCCGTGGCCGAAGCCATCCGCCGCGCGCCTTCCGCCAGGGGGCAGGTCTTCCTCGTGAATCTCTCCGGACGCGGCGACAAGGACATGGACATCTACCGCGAAAACTTCATTGAACTGGATGCACAAGGATCCGACTATGCGCATTAGTGCGATGTTTGAGCGACTGAAGGGAAAGCGCCCGGCGCTGATTGCTTACCTGACTGCCGGAGATCCCTCCCCGGCCCGCACGCCGGCGCTGGTAGCGGCCCTCGAGCGCGGCGGCGTGGACCTGATCGAGTTGGGAGTTCCCTTCTCTGATCCCGTAGCGGACGGCCCGGTCATCCAGGCGGCTTCCGAGCGCGCGCTCGAGGCGGGGACCACGCTTGTGAAAGTGCTGGAAATCACCGAGGAGATCCGCCGCCATTCACAAATCCCCCTCCTGCTGTTCTCCTACCTCAATCCGGTGATGAAATACGGCGTATCCGCGCTGGCCCGCGATGCCGTGAATGCGGGGATCGACGGCGTGCTATTGACGGATCTGACAGTGGAGGAAGCGGGGAAGACGGTGCCGGTGATGCGCAAGGCGGGGCTCGACACGGTGTTTATGGCCTCGCCGACGAGTTCCCCAAGACGGATGGAGATGGTGGCGAAGCACTCTTCGGGCTTCGTCTACCTCGTATCGCGAATGGGAGTGACCGGAGAGCGGCAGTCGCTTTCCGATTCGCTCGCCTCCCTTGTTTCCGGCATGCGCAAAGTCACTACCCTGCCTCTGGCCGTGGGGTTCGGCATCTCGACGCCGGAGCAGGCAGCACAGGTGGGCCAACTGGCGGATGGGGTTGTTCTCGGAAGCGCCATCGTTCGCGTGGTCGAGCAGAATCAGAAAAGCAAGGACCTCGAGAAGAAACTGGAGAGCTTCGCTCGCAGTCTTTCCTCCGCTCTCCACGGAGTGAGCGCGTGACTTCGGATCAGGCACGCGAACTGCTGGCAATCCACCGTGGGCGGATTGACGAGATCGACCGCCAGATCCGCGATCTGCTCAATCAACGTACCGCCGTAGTAGAGCAGATCGGCCGCGTCAAACGCGAGGCGGCGCTCCCCATCTACGAGCCGAAGCGGGAGGACCAGGTGTTCCGCAATGTCATGGAGAGCAACCCCGGCCCGCTTCCCTCCGATGCGGTGAAGCGGGTTTTCGAACGGATCATTGATGAAATGCGCACCGTGCAGCGCGACCGGATGAAGGATTAACGCATGTTTGTCGTAATGGAAGAGAGCGCAACCGAAGCCCAGGTACAAGCCGTGATCGACCGCCTCGTGAACCGCGGATTCACGGTCCACCGCTCCACTGGCGTCGTGCACACGGTGCTTGGCTGCGTCGGCCCGAAAGAAGAAATGGATCCGCGCGACCTGGAGGTGATGGAAGGCGTCAAGGAATGCCATCGCGTCATGTCGCCCTATAAACTCGCCAGCCGGTCTTTCAAACCCGCCGGAACGAGGATCACCGTCAAAGGGGTGGAAATCGGCGGCGACATGGTGGTGGCCATCGGCGGACCGTGCAGCGTCGAGAGCAAGGAACAGATTGAGGTATCCGCCGAACAGGTGGCCAAGGCAGGAGCCAAAGGCCTGCGGGGCGGAGCGTTCAAGCCGCGGTCGTCGCCGTACAGCTTTCAAGGGCTGGGAGAGGAAGGCTTGGGCCTCATGCGCGACGCCGCCGACCGTTACAACCTGTTCGTGGTGAGTGAAGTGATGGACCACACGCAGATCCCCATGATGTCGGACTACGTCGACATCTTCCAGGTGGGCGCGCGGAACATGCAGAACTTCACCCTGCTGAAGGAACTCGGCAAGAGCCGCGTCCCCGTGCTGTTGAAGCGCGGCATCGCGGCTACGGTGGAAGAGTTGCTGCTGAGCGCCGAGTACGTGATGAGCGGCGGCAACTATGACATCATTCTTTGCGAGCGGGGCATCCGCACCTTCGAAAGCTACACGCGCAATACGATGGACATCTCGGCCATCCCGGTGGTCAAGAAATTGTCTCACCTGCCCATCATGGCCGACCCATCGCACGGCACCGGACGCCGCGATAAGGTTATCCCCATGGCGCGCGCGGCTGTAGCAGCGGGGGCGGACGGCATCCTGGTCGAGGTCCATCCCGATCCGGACCGCGCCCTCAGCGACGGCGCCCAGAGCCTGTACCCCGCCCAGTTCGAGGACTTGATGCGCCAGTTGCGCATGATTGCCGCCGCGGTTGGCCGTACCATCTGAAGGCTCCCATGCCAATCGAGAACATCCGGACCGTCACCATCGCCGGGGCCGGCCTCATCGGTGGTTCTTTTGCGCTCGCGCTGCGGCGGGCGGGCTTCCGGGGACGCATCCTGGGCGTGAGTTCCGGGCAAACGCTGGCCCGAGCCCGGGAACTGGGCGTTATTGACGCCGGGGTTTCGCTGGACGAAGGAGTTGCGCGGGGAGACTTGGTCTATCTGGCGCAGCCGATTTCCCGCATACTCGATCAACTTCCGGAAGTGGCAAGGCATCTCCGCCCGGGCGCGCTCACCACCGATGCGGGAAGTACGAAGCGAACCATCGTCGAGACGGCGGAACTTCACTTTCCTCCCGGCGCATTCCTCGGCGGGCATCCCATGGCGGGCAAGGAGTCTCGCGGCGTGGAATCCGCGGATGCCGCCCTGTTTGAAGGCCGCACCTACATTTTGACCCCTTCGCGTATCCAGGATATGGAGCAACCCATAGTGCGGGAGTTCACCGGATGGCTTGAGAAAATCGGCGCCAGGCTCCTGGTTATGAATCCCGAACAACACGACAAGGTGGTTTCCCTTACTTCGCATCTGGCGCAGATGGCATCCACCGCACTCGGTAAGGTAGTTTTGGATACCATTTACAGTACGAACGCGGATTACAGTACCGCGGGTCCAGGGCTCCTTGATATGACACGGTTGGCGATGAGTTCCTACGAAGTGTGGAAGGACATCATCGCGACAAATCATGACTCGATTGTCAATGCGCTCGATGCCTACATTGATCTACTGCAAAAACTTAGGGATACTCTGGGAAGTAGGGAAACCGCAACCGTGTTTGAAGATGGAGCCCGGCTCGCCAGGCTGATCCGTTCCCGATGAGATTTCGGGGTACTATACGTTGTAGAGAGAACAGAAGCCTTGGGGGGAGGTATACACCCAATGGAGAACACAGAGATGGGGTTTTCAAACGAAATGGGGGGGGCGTTCGCGCAGCTCATCCGGGAGCACTTGCTTCCCATGGAGGGGGTGACCAGAATTCCGCAATGCCGCCGGTTCACCGTGTTGTACTCGGCGGGTAATCCCGCCGATAGCGTTTTTTTTCTTGATTCCGGGCTGGTGAAGATCATCAAGCGCGGGGATGAGAACAAAGAAGTGCTGTTGACTTTGATCCGCGCGGGAGAAGTGTTCGGCGAGGACGCTCTGCTACTGGGCGGCCAGCGCCACTCGACGGCGGAAGTGCTCCAGGAGGCGACAGTCTCCATTATTCCGAAAGAACTGTTCTCCCGCTTCTGCGCGCAGAAACCGGAGATCTGGCCCTTGCTGGCGGAACTGCTGGCGCGCCGGGAAGTGGACCTGGAGCACAAAATCGAACTGCTGCTGATGAAGGACGTGGAACAACGGATTCTGCTTTACCTGGCCGAACTGGCAGAGGCAGTGGGCGTGGCGCAGGAAGGCGGACATGCGGTGCAGTTCTCGCAGGGCGAGATTGCGAGCCTGGTGGGCGCGACGCGGGAAACCACCTCGAGCACGCTCAATGCCCTGGCCCGGCGCGGCCTGGTGACGCTTGGCCGGAGGCGCATGTTGGTGGCGGACCCCGATCTGCTGCGACAGGTGGCCGAGGGATCGAAGGTCCAGGCGGCTGGTGTGGAGAACTGAGATCGTTAGCGATCAGCGGATAGCTCTCAGCCCTGAGCGCGGTCCGGTCAGCATGCGTTTCGTGCGACGGGGCGAGTCCGCAAGCTGAAGGCTGACGGCCGATCACTGATCGCAGTTCTTAACTTCACCAACCCGTCCTGCATCCTGTTCTACCATGGTAATTGGAGCAGCAATGATCAACCGGAAATTCGCCTCACTCATTCTTCTTTCTACAAGCGCTCTTTTCGGGCAGTACAAGATGGAGACGCTCAGCACTGCGCCTGCGGATGTGGCTCCCGCGATCGCCGGCATGCTCGATAAGCAGGGCACGAAAATCATGGGCCCCGATGGCCAGGTCTATTGCGAGATCTGGTTCCGCTCGACGCCCCCGCCCGCCGCGCAAAACAAGGAAATCTCAGTAACGTGGAACACGGTCGCACACGGTTCCCTCATCGGCATCATCCATTTCCCGGCGAAGGCCGCCGATCGCCGCGGGCAGATTATCAACCCCGGCGTGTACACGATGCGCTTCAGCTATTACCCCGCTAACGGAGATCACCAGGGCGTCGCCCCGCAGCGCGACTTTCTCGTGCTTTCCAAGGCGCCCGATGACTCCGACCCCAACTCGACACCCAAGTTCGACGATCTGATGGTCATGAGCCGCAAGGCCAGCGGCACCCCGCATCCCCTCGTGCTCAGCATGTGGAAAGGCGACAGTGACTGGCAGGCCGGCTTTGACAAGATGGGCGAAACGGACTGGGTGCTTCAGACCACCGTGGCGGGAACGAAGATCGCCGTGATTCTGGTGGGGAAAGCCGAAGGGTAGCGTTTCAGCCATCCGATAACTGGCTTCCGTTCAGGCCGCTGAGATGCTCGAGAGCAATCTGGGCGGCTTTCTGGCCGGCGCTTTTCTTCGAAAGACCTTCAGCACGGCTCGATAGTTCTTTGCCGATCCGCACCTCGACTGTGAATACCTTGGAGTGCTCGGGGCCCTGTTCCTTTACGATGCAATAGCGCGGCGTGGGCAGTTTCATACGCTGCGTGGTTTCCTGAAGGGCGCTCTTGAAGTCGTTCACCCGGTCCTCGCCGTCCGCGCTTCCGGCCAGGAAATCGTTCAGGATGCGCTCCAGAATGAAATTTCGCGCCACCTCTGTCCCGCCATCCAGGTGTAAGGCCGCGATGAGGGCCTCGAGCGCATTGGCGAGCAGGGCGCGCTTCGAGCGGCCCCCGCTCATCTCCTCGCCGCGCCCCAACCGCAGGAACCGGCCCAATTCGAGACCTTCGGCCGCCTCGCACAACTTCACCGCGCTCACCAGGTGCGCCTTGCGCTTTGACAAACCGCCCTCTGGCATGTCCGGAAAAGACTTCACCAGTTGCTCGGACACAAGAAAGCCGAGCACGGAATCGCCGAGGAACTCCAACTGCTCGTTGTCCCCCAGCACACCGGGCCCGGCTGCCGGCTTCTCGAACCGGAAACTCTTGTGGGTGAGCGCGCGCTCCAGCAAAGACCTGTCCCGGAACCGGTAACCGATGATGCCTTCGAGAATGTCGAGATCTTCGCTCATCGCCTCGTGAATCGCGCCAGCGGCGCCCGGATTGCAACCCGGGCTGCCGCAAAACCTACTTCTTGGCGTTCTTGATCTGCACGGCGCGGGCGCGCTCAGCCTGCGCAACCTGCTTGATCTGCTGCGGGGCATCGGCCATCGCCATCACCTTCTCGAGTGTCGCGATCGCCTCATCCGGCTTGCCGGCGATGTTGTACACCTGCCCCAGACGCACCATGTTCGCCGCGTCTCCGCTGGCGTCCACAGCCGCCTTCATCTCCGTGATCGCCACGTCGTACTTCTTACGGCCCAGCGCCACCATCCCCAGCGCTTCGTGCTGCTGCCCCTCGAAATCCTTCTTCGCGGCCGCCCACTGCTCGTCCGTCATGGCCGGATTCGGCTTCTGCGCCGTCTTCAGCATTTCACCGGCCTGATTGGCGAGCTTTTCCGCCCTCGCCAGTTTCTCTTCCCTGTCCAGATCGAACTCCCGCGTCCTCTGCGCAAGGCCTGTCGCCATGATGAGCATGGTTGGGTAATTCTTCGGATCCGCTTCGAGCGTCCGCTCGGCGTAGATCATCATCTTCTCGTAGTCGTTCTTCTGCTGCGCCGATACCGTCGCAATGTACAGGGCAAAGCTCTTGAACTCCGTGTCGGCGAACTTCGTCAGCAGGTTTTCCACCGCCGCGATCCGCGAATCCGGATCGGGCGCGTTCTGAATCGCCATGATGGCGTCCACTTCTTTTTGAGACTTCGGCTGCGGCGCCTTCTGTCCCCACA
>JADLBD010000231.1 GCA_020847975.1 Bryobacterales bacterium
CAACACCGTGGTAGGCTAACAGTTTGAGGCTTCCCGGGCAGTTCTTCCTCCGCAATCTCATCTCGCAGAGGACCCTCCTCTATCAGATGGTCCGGCGGGATTTTGAAAGCCGTTTTGTGGGCTCGGTAGCAGGGTGGATGTGGGGTCTCATCCATCCTTTGGTGCAACTGGTGAGCTGGACGTTCGTATTCCAGATCTGCCTGAAGGCGCCGGTCCCGGCTAACGAAGCGACGCAGAACTATACGATGTGGTTGTTCTGCGGCTACCTGCCGTGGATGTTGTTCAATGAAACGCTGGTGCGGTCCGCCAACTGTTTGCTCGACCAGTCGAACCTGATTACGAAGACCTTGTTCCCATCCGAGGTGATCCCGGTGTCGATGTTTCTGTCAGCGCTGCTGAGCCACCTGATGGCGCTGGTGATGGTGATTCTGGGGAGCATTCTCGTGCTCGGGTACGTGAGCGGGATGGTGGCGCTGCTGCCCATCTACATGTTCCTCACCGGACTGCTCGGCATTGGTTTGGGATGGATCATCTCGAGTCTTCAGGTGTATTTGAGGGACACCTCGCAGGCGGTGACGGTGGTGCTGACATTGTGGTTCTGGATAACACCGATTTTCATTACGGAAGATTCGGTTCCGCTGGGATTGCGGTTCCTGGTGCACTACAACCCGATGTCCTATCTGGTGCGCGCGTACCGGTCGAGCCTGCTCTCCTACCGTCTGCCGAACCTGGAAGAACTCGGTCTGCTGAGCCTCTATGCGGTGGCAATCTTTATTCTCGGAGGTCTGTTCTTCCGTCACCTCAAGCGCGGATTTGCCGATGTCTTGTAGGTAAGGTGTACTGCATGCGTTTTACTCGAACACTATTCGCGCTCCTATCGTTTGTCGCGGGATCGGCATTCGGCGCCGGGGTGAAGGTGCGCTTTGACCCCTCGAATCCGGAGATCGGGCCGTTTCCCACGGACTTTCTGACGGCTCCGGCGACGAACACCAAGACCGCGCGAATGGTGCGCATGCCGATGCCGGACGATTGCACGGCAAAGCCGAATGCCTGCCAGGAAGCGTGGTTGCTCCAGAGTTTCGACGGGTTCAACCCGCGCGCCCGGGTTCGGGTGCGGTTCTCTGGCGCGGTGAAGCCGGAGACTTTAAAGGACGGGATCTACCTGGTGGCGCGAGGAAATCTGACGGATGAAGAGCCCGGGGTTCATAAGGACGGCGATAAAGTACCTTTGACCCAGATTGTATGGGACCCCGCGACCAACACGGCGTACGGGAAGCCGGACTCGGTGATGGACCAGCACCGGCGTTATCTGATCGTGGTGACGGATGCCGTCAAGGATGAAGGCGGCGATCCCGTGGAAGCGGATGACGCCTTTACCTCATGCGCGGTATCCGATGAGTATTGCGCGGCGCTGGCCGATGCGGTGAAGTCGGCGGGGGATGGAGTGAAGGTAGTGGGCGCAAGCCTGTTCACTACCATGAGCGCAACGGCATGGCTCGAGAAGGCGCGCGATCAACTGGCGAATGTGGCTCCTGCTCCCACACCGCTGAACGGCAATAGCGTCTTTGCGATCGAGGACCTTCAGAATGTGGTGTGGCGCCAGCAGGTGGGCGTAAATCCAGACAAGTACACGGATGTCCCGCTGCCGGTGGAACTGCTTCAGAACGCGGTGCGGGCGGTGGCGCTGGGGAGTTATACATCGCCGAACTTTCTGGGTCCGGACCGAACGATTGCCTCTGTACCATCGGCGGGGGATCTCGCGCTCCCTGACTCTACCACGCAGGTGCCGTTCATTGCCTATCTGCCGCGCCTGAAGCGGCCTGATAATGGGTATCCGGTTATCATCTACGGCCACGGGCTTGGGGATAGCCGCATCGGCGGTCCGGCGCTGATGTCGTACGCGAGCGGGGAAAGCGGCATCGCCGTCATTGCGATTTCCGCCGTAGGGCACGGTTATGGGCCGCAAAGCGTGCTCCAGGCGCGAGACCGGTCCGGATCGAGCTATGAGATTCCCCTTCCCGGGCGCGGCGTGGACCTCAACGGTGACGGACGCATCGAGAGTTCCGAGGGGTGTGCGGCAGTCGCCTCCTCTCCACTAGGGCTCCGCGACTGCCTGCGGCAGACAGCGGTGGACATTCTGCAACTGATTCAGGCCATTCGATCGGGCCTGGATGTGGATGGGGACGGGATCGCCGACTTTGATCCGGGCAAGATCTATTATGTAGGACAATCGCTCGGTTCTTTGTATGGCTCTCTGGTATTGGCAGCGGATCCGGGGATCACGCTGGCGACACTCAATTCCGGGGGAGGATCGGTTGTGGATATCGCACGGTGGAGCCCGGCTTATCTCCCGCTGACTACTCTGAATCTGAGCCTGCGGTCGCCATCGCTTCTGAACACGGATACAGGGTTCAATGAGAGCTATGTCTTACGGAACCAACCCGTGGATGTGGTGACGGCGCCAGGAGCCATCGACATCCAGAACACCTTCGAAACACTCGAGTGGCTCCAGGCGGAGGGCGACCCCACTTCCTATGTCTCCCACTTCAAGCGCACCCTGCTCAAGGGTGGCAAAGAGAAGACCGTGCTGTTTCAGTTCGCCCGTGGAGACGCGACCATTCCGAACCCGATGGAATCGGCGCTGGTTCGCTTTGCCGGGATGAAAGATACGACGTGGATCTACCGGCATGACCTGGCGCGGGCGAAATCGCCGCGCCTCGCCGCGGACCCGCACACCTATCTGACCAATCTCACCCCCAATGCGTTGCTCATCACCAATGCGGCGCTTGGCCAGATCACACAGTTTTTCCTGATGGGAAAGATCGGTGATCCGAACGGGAACCTGCTTCCCCTGCTGTTTGGAACCAACCTCTTCGAGCAGCCATCTGAGTTGCCTGAGGATTTTCAATTTCTGGAGCCCTGACGCCATGACCTGGACACGCCGCGGATTTCTTTCCGCCGCATCCGCCGCGCCGCTGGCGGCGCAAAAGCAGAAAGAGCCGGAAGCGGCATCCTCGAGACCGAACATTCTGCTGATTCTCGCCAGTGACCTGCCGGCGTGGACGCTGAGTTGTTACGGAAACAAGGAAATCCTCACGCCGAATATAGACCTGCTGGCGCGCACGGGCACGCGCTTTCTGAACAGTTACGCATGCACGCCGATGGGCTCTCCAAGCCGCGCCACGCTGTTTACGGGACTCACTCCGATGCAGCACGGAATCGAGGATTTTCTCACTCCGAATCCGGTGGACGATCCGGCGCAGGGACAGGAAGCTCCGCCGGATTCCTTCTCCTCGCAGATGATGATTTCCGATCTGCTTGCCGGGGCCGGGTATCAGTGCGGTTATGTGGGCAAGTGGGACATGGGCTCGGATGCCAGGCCGGGACATGGCTTTCAATACAGCTACACGCTCTCGCCGGAGAGCGGCTACACAAACCCGAAGGTGTATCGCAATGGGGAACCGGTCGAAGAGCAGGGCTATGGTCCGGATCTGCTGACCAGGCAAGCCGGGGAATTCCTCGGCCGGCAAAAGCCCGGCGCTCCGTTCTTCCTCACCGTGGGATTTCCGAATCCGCAGGCGCCTTATGACGGGCATCCCCAGAGGTTCTACGATCTGTACAAGAATTCGCGGTTCGATACGATCGGCTGGGAGCCCGCGGCCACCAACGCGCTGCGGGATAAGACTTACCTGTCGGACATTGTCGGGAACAACCGCAAGCATGCGGCGGCCGTTTCGGCGCTGGATGCGCAAATTCCAGTGTTGCTGGAGCAGTTGCAGAGTCACTCACTACGCGAAAATACACTGATTGTTTTCACCAGCGACAACGGCTGCCTTCTGGGCCGGCACGGGTTGTGGGGCAAAGGCCATGCCTCGAATCCGGTGAACCTGTACGAGGAGACCATGCGTGTGCCGCTGATCTGGAACTGGCTGGGGAAGACGCCGCCGGAGGCCACGCGCCCGGAACTGGTGAGCGCTTACGATCTGCTGCCTTCCCTTGCCGGGGTTGCTGGAGCGCAACTGCCGCGGAACCGCGAATACTGCGGCCGCGACTATTCCTACATCGCCCTGAACCGGCCGTCGAAACAGACCTGGCGAATGCTGCTGTTCGGGCATTTCCGCTATGCGGACATGGTGCGCGATGCGCGGTACAAACTCGTGCTGCGGCATGACGGCAAGGGCCCGAACGAGTTGTACAGCCTGCGGATGGATGCTCGCGAGCGCACCAACCAGTATGACAACCAGCAGTTCCTTCAGGTGAAGAATGCCCTCGCACAGGAGATTGCCGGTTGGCGAAAGAAATATTCCTAGCGCAAGGAAAGAAGATGAGCCCGAAGCCGCCGTAAGGCAGCCTCGGGCTACATGTGTTCGGGCGCCCGGACGCTAACGGTCCGAGGCGATGTGCAGACCTTTGTGGATGGCATACAGGGCCAGTTCCAAACGATCCGAGACGCCGAGTTTGTCGAATATGTTGTGCAGATGGTTCTTTACCGTCTGCTCGCTAATGAACATTTTCTCAGCCATCTCTTTGTTCTTATAACCCTGCGCCACCAACTGCACGATTTCCCGTTCTCTGGTGCTCAGCGGCGAACGCTCGCGCGCTTTGCCGTTGGCAGATCCTCCGCCCATCATATCGGCAGGAGAGGCAAACTGCCGCATCACCGCCGCCGTTGTATGGGAATCGAGCCAGATCTCTCCCGCGTGCACTTTGCGAATAGACTTGACGATGAGTTCGGTGGCGGTCTGCTTCAGGACAATGCCCGAGCAGCCCAGCTTCATCGCCTGAACAAACTCATTCTTATCCTCCGATGCGGTCAACACGATGACTCGTGTTTTCCGGCCTGTTTGTTGTAGGCTCTGCAACACGCTAAGCCCATCCAGGTTCGGCATGCGAAGGTCCAGAAGCAGAACATCGGGTTCCTGTTCCTGGATCAACTCCAACACTTGCCGCCCGTCGCTGGCCTCGCCTACAACCTTGATATCATCTTCCAGAGTCAGGAGTTTCTTCAAACCGTCACGGACGATGGGGTGATCATCGGCGATAACGATGCGAATAAACTTTTCCTCTTGGACCTCCGGTGTATCCTCATAGTGAAGATCGCTGGTGTCGTTCGTCAGAATGGCTGTGCCCTTATTCATAGCCGCTCCCTTAGTACCACGACTTGATTCTATGTTGGTGTTAGTACCCGGTCAATTGAGGTAACCCTTAAACCTCCTCGGATTTTGCTCCACGTTCATCTCAGGCACCCCTTAAAATCAAGTCAGCTCCTACCTAGATCGCAAATACGGAAATGGTGCTAGGGCGGCCAGACTCCGGCTTACGCCGGCCTTCGCCGCCCCTCACGAATCTCCGCAGGAAAACGCTAGGCCTAAATAGTACCAGATTCCAGAACTCACAGGATCAGCCGTACTTTCGGGGGTAGACGAACCATGGGAAAGAGCCTCTCCGGAAAGATAGTCTCCCTCCATGCTCATGGATAGTGTAGAAGGCGGCGAGTTGAGAATAAATGGAAGCAATGGAAGGGGCGGAGGAAAAACCGAACACTATCCGATGGGCCGCGTCCGGCGCGCCTGGGGACGCCGGGTCAAACTGGTTGAAGAAGCACATTGGCCCATACCGGGTGGAGCGCGAACTTGGCCGCGGCGGAATGGGCGTGGTGTTTCTCGCCTGGCGTTCCGATCAGCACTACCGCAAGCAGGTGGCGATCAAGCTCTTGCATGGAGGCATGCAAAGCGAAGAGATGCGGAGGCGCTTCCGCATCGAGCGGCAGGTGCTCGCCAACCTCGAACACCCCAACATTGCCCGCCTTCTCGATGGCGGGGAGACCGAGCAGGGAGATCCCTACATTGTTCTCGAATATGTGCGCGACGGGATCCCGCTCCACCGATACTGTGACGAAAAAACGCTGGGCCTGGAGGAACGGCTGCGGCTGTTTTGCGTGGCCTGCGCGGCCGTACAGTATGCCCACCAGCATCTGGTCGTGCATCGAGATCTGAAACCGGGAAATATTCTGGTCACCCCGGAAGGGGAGGTGAAACTGCTCGATTTCGGAATCGCGAAGCTGCTGTTTCCGCAGTTCGGCGTCGAGGAGATTGCGCGGACCGAGACGGGCTTGCAGGCAATGACGCCGGAATTCGCCAGCCCGGAGCAGATCCGGGGGCAGCCGGTCAGCGTCGCCAGCGACGTGTATACGCTCGGCGTGGTGCTGTACCAGTTGCTCACCGGAGAATTACCGTTCGGGACCCGGGCAACCGGACTGCCGGAACTGGTGGCCGAGGTGTGCGAGAAGGAGCCGCGGCGTCCGAGCGCGGCGGTGAAGGAACCGGCGCCGGCATTGGAAGGGATTCCGCGGCCCGAGCCGGGTATTATCCAGGCGGAGGGACGGAAACGCCTGGCGCGCAGGCTGGCGGGCGACCTGGACAACATCATCCTGATGGCGTTGAGGAAAGAGCCGGACCGGCGATACGCGTCGGTGGAGCAGTTGGGCGAAGATCTCCGGCGATTTCTCACGGGGATGCCGGTAATGGCAAGACCGGCGACCGCCGGCTACCGGGCGGTGAAGTTCGCACAAAGAAATAAGGGTGGTTTGGCAGCCGCCGCGGTCATCGTGGCGACGCTGGCCGGCGGCATCATGGCCACGGCAAGCGAGGCGCGGAAAGCGGAGGAGCAGCGTCTCCGGGCCGAGCGGATGGCTCTGGTGGCGAAGGAGAGCCAGATTCGCGCCGAGCAGAAGGCGCGGGAAGCGAAAACGAAAGCAGAAGATGCCCAGCGCGAACGGGCGGTTGCCGACCGCCGGTATGCGGATATCCGGCAACTGGCGGGAGATTTCCTCATCGAGTTCGACTCTCAGATCAAAGGGTTTCCCGGAGCCACACCCGTACGGCAAATGGTCGTGCGGAAGGCGCAACAGTATCTGGAGATCCTGGCGCGAGAAAACAACGAGGATCCGGAAGCGGCGCTGCAACTGGCCAACGCTTACAATTCGATCGGCATCATCCAGCGGGCGCGTAACGCGCCGAACCTGGGAGACACCGAAGGAGCAAGGAAGAGCTACCACCAGGCATTGGTTATTCTGGACAGGCTGGAGGCAAAACAGGGCAGTACGCCGAACGTGAAATTGGCGCGCATTAACGCGCTGTCGGGTCTGGGCGACCTGCGGACACTGAGCGGTGACAACCAGGGAGCGCTGTCGTTTTACCGCCAGGCGGAAGCGCTGGCCGGGCAACTCTCGTCACAGGCCCCGCCGGGCAAACTCGAATTGCAGCGGGCCGTGCTTCGAATGCACGCCAAGGTGGCGGACGTGCTGGAAGAAATCGGAGATATCGAGGGTGCGGAGGCGCGGTACAGGAAAGCGGCGGAGACAACTGCCCTGCGGATGAAGCAACTGCCCGATGACGTGACGGCGCTGCGCGACCGGAGCGTGAGCCTGTACCAGTTGGGCGCGTTCTATCGCCGGCGCGGAAACTTCAACTCGGCGCTCCGCGCCTTCGAGGAGGAGTTGCGACTGGTCGAGGAGTTGACGAAGAACGCCTCCTCCAGCCGCTACAAGCGGGAATTGCTGGTGGCGGTTGCCTCGGTGGGAGGAGCATGGCGGGAACTGAACGTCCATGAAGAGGCCCTCGCATTTCATCGCCGGGAGTTGGAACTGGCCACGGAGATCTACGCAACCGACTCGAAGAACCTGCTGGCGCACTACGACCTGTGCGGAGCCAACGCGCATGTGGCAAACGAACTTCTGGCGATGGGAAAAACGGACGAGGCGCTACCCTATGCGAAACGAGCCGTGGAGGCGGCGGAATCGGCCGCCCGGATCGAGCCCAACGCGATTCCGGCCATGCACCATCACCGGATGGGCCATCTGGCGATGGCGGAGATCCTCACGGCGCAACGGGACTGGCGGAGCGCGGAAGCCGAGCACGAAACGATGGTGCGCTACGCCTCGGAGATGACCGCGCGGCTGAACAACGAACCGGCGCTGCGCGAACTGGCCCCGCGTTACAAGGACGCGGGAGGTTTCCATGTGCAGGCGGCAAAGAGCGATCGCGCGGGTTACCACCTGCGAAAAGCTCAGGAACTGTTCTCCAGCGCCGTCGAGGTGTACGCCAAACTGCACGACGAAGCGGGGCAGCAGGAGATCGCCCGCCATCTCGGCGCCGTCAACGAACGGTTGAAATAGCAGGTTTCAGGAAGGCTTTTTCTTTCCGCTGTGCTGCCAGCAGAACTGGCTTCCAGGAGCCGCTTTACGGCTGCATTGTTTGCCTTCCTTGGTGTGAGCCTGGCAGCGGGGTCCTTTGTTGTCGCCCTTGGCGGCGGATTTCCGCTCGACGGGGACGGGAGAGGGGAGCCCGGCCGATTGGCCTGGGAGCAGGACAGTGGATAGAGCGAGAAGCAAGAGCCAGCGGATCATAGAGGTCGTCCTTTCGTGCTTTCCTATTTTACGTTGATCGTTCCACGGCACGCGCCGGCGCCGCACTTGCAGGCGACGCGCTCGACGTCCTTGGGGAAGTGGTAGTCGACCGTTAACTCTTCACCTCGCTCAATCCAACGTTTGCTCATGTAAAGGATGTGGCCTTTGGTGATCATTGCTCTCAGGTTGGGTTCACAGGAATGGTTGATGTATTCGGCGCCGCTGCCGCCCACGGCGCCGTCGAGTGTCCAATAATTATCCAGAGTAAAGAGGTAGTGGAGTTTGCGCGCGTCCCGTTTTTTCGTTTCGCGGCGGCTGATCCGCTCGCCCGTATACTCTATAACCTTGCGGCGGGGCGGAATTCTCTCGAGAGCATAGACACCCCAGCGATGGATTCCCGAAGGAGCGAGTTCGAGCCGGAAACACACGTAGCGCGGATCCAATCTAGGACCGTTCTTTCCAGCGGGGTCGTCGGGAACCACGGCAGTTTGCCGTTTTTGCGCGGATGCCATGGCGCCGGGATTAGAAATCGTCCTGCGCAGCGCCTTTCTTCTTGCCCTTGCGCCGGACGATGATGATGACGACACACGCCACGGCGAGAATGCCGCTGACGATCTGGACCATTTCCGTACTCATGACTCTCTCCTGGAACCCAATTATGCTCCCGTCTTTTGCTTGATGGTATCCACGAGTTCCTTGACCGCGGAAGCGCTCCTGTCGAGCATCGCTTTCTCCTCCGGCATCAGGTGGACTTCGTAGATCTTTTCAATCCCCATCGCTCCCAACTTCACGGGCACTCCGACAAAAAGGCCATTATATCCATACTCGCCCTCGAGATAGGCGGCGCAGGGAAGGACTTTTTTCTTGTCTTTGAGGATGGACTCCACCATTTCGACCGCGGCCGAGGAGGGAGCATAGTAGGCGCTGCCGGTCTTGAGGTACTTCACAATCTCGGCTCCGCCGTCCCGGGTGCGCTGGACGATGGCGCCGATCCGTTCCTGAGAAAGCAATTCGGTGAGCGGAATGCCGGAAACGCTGGTCAGGCGTACCAGCGGGACCATGGTGTCGCCATGGCCGCCAAGCACGAGCGCCTGAACGCTCTCGACAGATACGCCCAGTTCGGCGGCGAGGAAGGTCCGGTAGCGGGCGGTATCGAGAATACCGGCCATGCCGATGACCCGGTTGCGGGAGAACTTCGACGTCTGAAACGCGGTCCAGCACATCGCGTCGAGCGGATTGGTGACGATAATGAGGATTGCGTTGGGCGAATACTTGGCCGCGCCCCCGGTAGCGGTTTTGACGATCTCGTAGTTCGCCATCAGCAAATCATCGCGGCTCATTCCAGGCTTGCGGGGAAAGCCGGCGGTAATGACGACGATGTCGGAGTTCGCGGTGGGCTCGTAATTGTTCGCCCCCGAGACCGTCACATCATAACCCTCGACGGGCCCGGCCTCGAGCAGATCGAGACCTTTGCCCTGCGGCACACCTTCCACGACATCGACGAGAACAACGTCCGCCAGTTCTTTGCTGGCGATCCAAAGAGCGCAACTGGCGCCTACGTTACCGGCGCCGACAACGGTTACTTTTTTACGCATAGATTAATCCTATATGGTCGGAGACCCGACGGGAAAATTATAGCCCCGGAAGGGAGCCCCAGTCACTTGGGGAAAACATGGGCCAAGCGGCTACAATGATACAGAATGTCCATCCCCGATACCGCCGCGGCCTACATGCGGCGCATGAAAGAACGGGTGCGCGAGTTGCGTCCGAGGCGGCGCATCGTATTTCCGGAAGGCGCGGACCCAAGAGTAATCGCCGCCGCCGCCCGCCTTTCCTCCGATGAACTGATGGAGCCGATTCTGATCGGGCCGGAGCCGGCACAGCCCCCCGCCGGAGTGCGGTTTACGGAACCGGCCGCCTCGCCGAAGCTCGCCGCCTATACGCGGCAATATTATGAGCGGCGGCGCGCCAAGGGCATCACGGAAATGGAGGCCGCGGAAATCGCCCGCCGGCCGTTGTTTTTTTCCGCGCTGATGGTGGCGGCGAACGATGCCGACGGCTTCGTGGGCGGCGCCGTGAACACGACGGCTGAAACGGTACGAGCCGCGTTACATTGCATCGGGACGGCGAAGAACGTTCAGACGGTCTCGAGTGTCTTCGTCATGGCGGTGCCCGACCCGCGGATCGGCCATAACGGCTTGCTGGCGTTTGCCGATTGCGCGGTGGTGATCGAGCCGACAGCAGTGGAATTGGCGGAAATCGCGATCACGACAGCACAGAATACGCAGGCATTGATGGATGTGGAGCCCGCGGTGGCGCTGCTGTCGTATTCGACGAAAGGCAGCGGGAAGGGCAAACGAATCGATACGGTGGTGGAGGCGCTGCGGATTGTCAAGGCGCGCGCTCCGCACTTGCACGTGGACGGTGAGTTGCAAGGAGATGCGGCGCTGGTGGAAGCCATCGGACGCTCGAAGGCGCCGGGGTCGACGGTGGCGGGACGGGCCAACACGCTCATCTTTCCCGACCTGATGTCCGGCAACATCTGCTACAAACTGGTGGAGCGCCTAGGGGGCGCGGCCGCGATCGGGCCGTTCCTTCAGGGGCTCGCCAGGCCGGCCAACGATCTTTCGCGCGGGTGTTCGGAAGAGGATGTTTATAACGTGGCGATTGTCACCGCGCTGCAAACGGAGATACGGTAATGTCCCGCATCGCGCTGGTGTACCACGACGGCTACGATTTGCATTTCGGCGACCATGTTTTTCCCTCGGTGAAGTACAAGCTGATCCGCCAGAAGTTGATTGACGACGGCTTTACAAAGGCAGAGGAGATTCACCAGCCGGAACCCGCCAGCGACGAGGACGTATTGCTGGTTCATACGCCGGAGTGGGTAAAGGGTCTGAAGACCGGGACGCTCAGTTATGCGCAAATCCTCAGGCTGGAAGTACCCTACAGCCAGCAGATGGTACGGGCCTTCTGGCTGGCTGCCGGAGGGACTACGCTGGCGGCGCGGCTGGCATTGCGCCAGGGGGTGGGATTCAACATCGGCGGCGGATTCCATCATGCCTTTCCGGGTCACGGAGAGGGCTTTTGCGCCATCCATGATGTGGCCATCGCCATCCGCAAATTGCAGAAGGAAGGCGCCATCAGCCGGGCGATGGTGGTGGATTGCGACGTGCATCAAGGCAACGGCACGGCCGCTATTTTTTCCGGAGATCGAAGCGTATTTACACTATCCATTCATCAATTTAACAATTATCCACAGGAAAAACCGCACTCCACGGTGGATATACACCTGGCGGATGGGACAGGGGACACCGAGTACCTCGAGAAGCTTGGTGAGGCGTGCCGGCTCACGATTGCCGGATTCGAGCCCGAGATTCTTTTCTATGTGGCGGGCGCGGATCCCTACATCGATGATCAGTTGGGTGGATTGAATCTCACGATGGAAGGGCTGAAGGAGCGGGATGAACTGGTGACGGAGACAGCGCTCAGCAAGGCGGTTCCCGTGGCGGTCGTACTGGCGGGGGGCTATGCAAGAGAACTCTCCGACACGGTATCCATACACGCCAACACGGCCTATGCGGCGGAGAAAGTGCTGCGCGGCGTGGACGGGTGGAGAGCGGAATCCTAAAACCAAAGTTATATTCAAGATTACCCCGTACTCGCCGATAAGATCGTTCTGGTGAATAGCGGGAAGTGTTTGGATTTTCGAAAGACTACCGCATGGGCTATGTGCTGTGGCTCCCTGTTGGCCGCGGCATCCTGCCGCTTTCGCCCGGAAGACCGGCACACTTACCGAATCGGCTATGACGAGGCGTTTCCCTATCATGCTCTTGCCCGGGACGGCAAGCCGGAAGGCTTCGCTTTTGACGCCATTGATGAAGCCGCGGTGCGGCGTAAAATCCGGCTGGAATGGGTGCATGTCGAGGGAGGGCCCGAGGATGCGTTCCGAAACTACGGCGTGGACCTCTGGCCCCGCCTGCGTCCGACACGGGAACGGCTCGAGCATTACCACGTTACCCAACCCTGGATGAGGCTGAGCTTCTCTCTGCTTACCCCTCGCGCGCCGGGCAGCCGGTGGCCGAGCATGACGCGGCGAAGAGTGGTGGCGGTGGACGGGAGTCCGGGCATCCATGAAGTGGGGCGCCAATACCTGGCAGACAAGAAACTGGCGGACTACAGGGGGAATCAGGCGGCCTTGGAGGCCGTATGCAGCGGCGATGCTGAGGCGGCGCTGCTGGAATACCGCACAGGTATCGAACTGCTGCTGCAAAAACCGCCCGCGTGCCGGGACGTGGACTTGCTTCCGGTTCCGGTGGAAGACGCGAACATCCCGGTGGGGTTGGGAGCCACTCTCGATGCGGGTTTTGTCGCCGAAGCTTTGCGGGACGAACTGGAGCGGTTGTGGGAGGACGGAACGCTGGCGCGTCTACAGTCGAAGTGGTTCTATCAGCCGCCGAACGAGGTACGAACCATCCTGGAAGCGGTGGAAGCGCGGCGGGCGGCGCGAACTCTCCGGGCCGGGATTATTCTTCTGGCGTCGGCGCTCGTAGCCACTCTGGCGCTGGCTCAGAAGGCACGGCGGGCGCGCCGGCACGCGGAAAACGTGAGCGCGGCGAAGTCGGAATTCGTGGCGAACATCAGTCACGAGATCCGCACTCCCATGAACGGCGTGATGGGAATGACCGCCCTGCTGGCGGATTCGCCGCTCAACACGCAGCAGCGGGAGATGCTCGATACCATTCAGTCGAGCGCGGCGAGTTTGCTGATGGTGCTGAACGACATCCTGGATCTTTCGAAGATGGAAGCAGGCAAGCTGGCCATCGAGGAAAAGGACATCGACCTGCGGGCGGCCGTCGAGGGGGTGGTGGCCTTGTTGCGGGCGCAGGCGGCGGAGAAAGCCATCGGCCTGAGGCTGGAATGGGAGCCTCGCGTGCCGCGGTATGTGCGCGCGGACGCTTCCCGATTGCGCCAGATTCTGATCAACCTGACGTTGAACGCCATCCGGTTCACGCCGCGCGGCAGCGTGCGGATAGTAGTGGCAGAGGAGCGGGACGAACAGGAGGGTTTGCTGGTACGCATCTCCGTCATCGACACGGGGACGGGCATTCATCCGGACGCGGCGAAGACGTTGTTTCATCCTTTCACCATGGCCTCGGAGACCGGCGCCCGGCACGATGCAGAAACAAGTCTCGGACTGGCAATTTCACGGCAGTTGGCTCACCTGATGGGAGGCGAGATCGGAATGGTGAGTGAACCCGGCAAAGGATCGACGTTTTGGATCTCGCTGCCATTGCGCGAAGCGCCTCCGCCCGCCGAACAGGCGCTGGTGCGCAACGGGCAACAGACGCCAGGGCGTCGTGTCCCACCCGCCGCCACAGGGAGGATTCTCCTGGTCGAGGATAATCCGGCAAACTGCCGGGTCGCGGTGCGCATGCTCGAGAAGTGGGGCCATGCGGTACGGTTGGTGACCAACGGCAACGATGCCTGCCAGGCGGCGGCGCAGGAACGGTTTGACCTTATCCTGATGGACGTCCATATGCCGGAAAAGAACGGGTGGGAGGCGACGCGCATGATCCGCCAACAGGAAAGCGGAGTGCGGCATACGCCGATTGTCGCCCTGACCGCCTGCGCAATGGAGGGAGACCGGCAACGCTGCCTGGACGCAGGGATGGACGATTACCTTTCCAAGCCGATCGACGCGGACCAACTGGCGGAGACAATCGAGCGATGGCTGGCCTGGCGGGACTGACTGTCACTTGGGCAGCGCCGCGATTTCGACCACTGGCTGGCGCCGGACCGGAAACTTCACGCTGCGCGAAATGAAACACATCTCGTGAGCCTTGTCATGCAGCAGCATGGCATCGAGCAGGCGCTCCTCGTCGGTAATGATCATGCGTGGGTTGAGAACCACCTCGACGAACTCGCCGGCTCCGTCCTCATGAGTAGCCATGACGCCTTCGGCCGCATCGGAATACTCCACTACGACGATTCCCGCATCCGCGCAGAGATGCAGCATCCAAAGCATGTGGCAGGAGCTGAGAGCGGAAAGCAGCATCTCTTCCGGGTTGTAACGGCCGGGTTCGCCGCGGAAGGCGGGATCGGAGGAGCCGGGGATCGAGACGGATTTTCCGGCGGCGGTAATCTCGTGATTCCGGCTGTAATCCCGGTAGCCGGATGTGCCGGAGCCGAGGTTTCCGGTCCACCTGACGTCCACTCGATAGTGATGTTGATGCGGCATGGTTTCATGGTAAGGCGGCGGCGAGAGCCCGTGCCGGAATGCCCCGGCCGTGAACCCGAACGGAGGCGAGGCCCAGCCAGGTGGCGAGGGCCTGAAGCCCGGCGGAAAGGGAGTGGGCAACGGCGCCGGGGTCCATGCCGGCCTCCAAGTGCGAAGAGATGGAAGAGACCTTTGTCGTAAGCTCCGAGGCGGGAATAGAGAACAAGGTAATGCGCCGGCAGCAGCACGTTGACGAAATCGAGTTGAAGCAGGCCAAGGCGATGGATGACATTTGCGATCGCATCGGCCGTAGGACGAGTACGGTGCCGGGGAAGGTGGAGTCCCTGTGCCGCGATCGCGATGCGGCGCGCTTCCGATAGAGACAAACTGCCGGAACCGCCCATAGGCGAATTGTAGCCCTACTGCGCCTATTCGAGCATCGTGACGGGCGCCTCGATCTGGAACGCTTTCTTCCGGCCAACCGCCGCTGGCGTTCCACGAAACTTGAGCTTGCCGTTAACCAGCAGGTCAATTTGTCTTTCGACGGCGTAGTCGAAAGTGAGCACATCATCCTCGTTCAGGTTCATAAGGTCCTCGACGAGGAGCGTCGGCCCCCGCAGTCTGGCATCGAGATGAACATGGGCCGGGCGGATAAGGCGAAGAAGGCGGAGTTGTTCCTCCGCGGTGGATTCCGACTTGCGCATGGACCATTGCTGGTCAAACTTCTGGCGCAGCATCTTGACGATGATGGACGGCATCCCTATGTTCATCATTCCGCTGTTCTCGCCGATTCTGACTTCGAGGCTGACCGCCACAACGGCCTCATTGGGCGCGAGAACCTGAAGCAGTTGAGATTCCGTCTTGAACGATTCGATGGTGAAGTGGATGTCCGTTACCGTGGACCAGGCATCGCGCAAGTCATGCAGCACGATGCGGAAGATGTTTTCGAGGATGCTTTGTTCAATTTCCGTCACCTCGCGGTCAGGCCGCAAGGCGCTCTTGCCGTTGCCTCCGAGGAGCATCTCGAGGATGGGGAAGACCAGGGTCGGATTGATCTCGAGGACGGCGCTGCCATCGAAGGGGCGCATCGCCAGTGAGACAAGGCAGGTGGGAACGGGCAGGCATTGCGAGAACTCCATGAAGGACAGTTGCTCGACAGACACCAGATTGACGAGGGCGTAATTGCGGAGATAGGCCGATAGGCTGGAGCTGAGACTGCGCGCAAAGGACTCGTGCAGAAGGTGGATGGCGCGAAGCTGATCTTTAGCGATGCGATCCGGGCGGCGGAAATCATAAGGAGTCGCCTTCCTCGACACATCCTCCTCGGCGGTTTGGTCGCGGAGATTGCGGAATACGCTATCGATTTCTTCCTGAGTAAGGACGCGATCCATGGCCATAGCCATAAGATCGGAGGAAGGACGGGAGAGAAGTAGAGAAGGCGAAGGGCGGGCGCGTGTAATCTTTTGTCATGCCTTTGCTTTACAACCCGCACGCATGCTCGAAGTGGAAACGCCAGGGCCTTTTCACGCGTCCTCCTTAAGGAGAAAATGGGAGTAGCAAGCCAGGGGAGTGGCAAGCAGACCGGATTCGTCGGGCAACGGGGCGAGAAACCGCTGAAATCGCGGCGATCGTTATTCTGCTATGAGAAGTGCATCAGTTTATTTTCGGATCATTTTCTTTTTCGTGATCTCGATCAGCGTACTGCCATCCGCCATGGCGGGAGAGAGCGACACGGGGGATGGCAACGTCAGCATCAAGCCGGTCCGGCCCTCAATCGGTCCCATTCAAACGGCGAGCGCGCGGGACGAAGGAGTGGATTGGAAGAGCCTGGCGCGCGAGTCGTGGGCTTTCCTCACGCTGCAGCACGGCTTCCGGTTGCTGACGGAACCGGGAACTCGCGAGGGCATGAAGGGACCGTTTTTTCGCACCTACTGGAACTCGGTGTCGAATCTCCACGGATGGGCGGACGGGGATCCCTTTTATGTGAACTATGTGGGGCACCCGATGATGGGTTCAGTGGCGAGCTTTCTGTTCGTTCAGAATGACCGCCGGTATCGGGATGTGGAGTTCGGGAAAGACCCCAATTACTGGAAAAGCCGTCTTCGCGCGGGAGCGTTTTCGTTCCTCTACAGCGCGCAATTCGAGGTGGGGCCGGTCAGCGAAGCTTCGATCGGCAAGATCCAGCGGACATTTCCGCAGCAGGGCTATGTGGACTTCGTAATTACCCCGTTCGTGGGAGTGGGATGGGGGTTGGCTGAGGATGCACTCGACAAGTTCCTCATCAAGCGGGTGGAGCAACGGACGGATAACAACTGGATCCGGTTGCTGGTGCGCGGAGGGTTGAACCCCGCACGCAGCATGGCGAATCTGTTGGGCGGCAGGGTCCCGTGGTACCGCACGAACCGGGCCGGAGTCTACGTGCCCTATTCCTACATTACCCGCCAGAGCACAGTGGACGGTGGGCCGAGGGAAACGGTGAATCCGCCTCCGGGTGTAGCTCCATTCGAGTTCACGATGACGTTTGAGCCTGAGATGTTCCCGGGGAGTTCCTTTTCCTGTCTCGGCGGAGGAGGCACGGCAGCCTTCCGCCTGGCAGCCAACTGGCAGTTGGTAGGCGACGTGGGCGGCTGCAAACTGATGGGTTTCGAGAAGACTCTGACAGGTGATTCGCTTACCTATCTGATCGGACCACGCTGGACCCCCTCCCCGCGAGGAAGATGGGTTCCACACCTACAGTTTCTTGTCGGAGGACGCAAGATTACCACGGAGCAGTTCTATCCGGACAAGTGGGAAACGGTGGAGGGCTTGGTGTCGTCGGCCCCGGACCCGGCCGAGTGGCGCTCGCTGTACACGTCGCGGCAGGAGACGAATGCGTTTGCGTTGTCCGCGGGAGGAGGAGTGGATCTCCGGTTCAACAATGCCCTGGCGCTACGGGTGGCAAGTCTCGAATACCGTCGCTCGTGGGTGCGTCCGGTGGAGGGTTACGATTTCTCGAACGGGCTACAACTGACCACTGGTCTCGTACTGCATATGGGGACATGGTAAGCCCACAACACCGCCGGCGAAGCCGGTGGCCAGGCTGAAGGCTGAGAGCCGGTCGCTGATGGCTTAATAGCTCTCAGCTTTGAGCGCGGAATTGCTGAAAGCTCCCATCCTCAAGATTTCAGGTGTCCTTGGCTATAATTGAAAAGAGTCGTCATCAGCGCTACCCATGAGATTTCTTTCTTTCTTCTGCTTTGCCATCCCGCTCTTGCTCGAAGGACAAGCCGCGGCTCCGCCGGCGGCGCCAACCGCCGTGACTCCGGACACGGTTGTTGCCGTTACGGGTGGGATAAAGCTCACGGCCGGCGAGGTGCAAAAACTGGTGGCGAGCCTGCCGGCTCAGATGCGCCAGAACTACGACCGCGACCCGCGTGGGTTCCTTTCGCAGTACTTCATGCTGAAGCGGATTGTCGCTTTCGCGGAGGAAAAGAAACTCCAGGACCGCTCGCCCTATAAGGAGGGCATTGAGCTGGCCCGCATGCAGGTTCTCTGGCAAGCCGCCCTGGAGGAGCAAAGCCGCGAAGCGGTCGTCTCTTCCGAGGACGAAAAGAAGTTTTACGAAGAGCGGAAAGGCGACTACACGCAGGCCAGGGTCAAGCTGGTTTACATTCCCTTCGTCACCGGCAAGGCTCAGACGGTGGATCCGTCGAAAAAAACGATGACGGAGGCCGAAGCGCTCGCCAAGGCCGAGATGGTGGCCAAGGAAGCTCGCGGCGGCAAGGATTTCGTGGCCTTGGTGAAAGCGAATTCCGAAGACCCCATCTCGAAGGAGAAAGACGGCGACTTCGGGCCCGTGAAGCGCACGGACCGTCTGCCGGACCTCATCAAGAACACCATCTTCCAGCTCAAACCGGGAGAGGTGAGCGAGCCCATCCGCCAGCCAAACGGCTACTATGTCATACGCCTCATGGAACTGGTTCCCCAACCATTCGAGGAGGTGCAGAGCGCCATCCATCTCGAATTGAAAAACCAGCGGGTCAAGCAATGGATCGAGACCAACGCCAAAGCCACTCAACTTCAGGTAGAGCGCGCGGACTTCTTCGCTTCCCCGCAGAAATAGCGGGCGCTTGGGATGAGTATCTTCCGGCGCTCTCCGGCAAGCCCATCCTGGTGGACTTCCTCGCGGATCTGACCGTTTTCCGGCGCAAGCTGTATTCCCGCAGCCCGAACGGCACACCCGTGCATGCGGCGAGTTTTCTCACCACCCGCCGTATGGTGCTCGATAGCGGACTCCTTTGCAACCAACAGGAACTGCACCGCATCCTGATACATGAGGTGTTTCATTTCGCGTGGGTGCGGCTGGGAAATCCGCGGCGCTTTGATTGGGAGCGCCTGGTGGGCCAGGAAGTGGCCAGCCGTGCGCGCGGAGAACTGGGCTGGTCGGCAGAGTCCCGGAAGATCTTGTTAACTTCTGTCGACGTGGGAAATCGAACACCCCGCTGGCGGCATTACATCTGTGAGAGTTTCTGTGACACGGCCGCCTGGGTGTTCACCCCAGGCGAACATGAGGAGTATACATTATCCAGCCGCTACCGCCAAAGACGCAGGCTCTGGTTCAACAGCTTCGTCGGGTATGGCCCGATACCGCTATAATCATGAGTGCACATAAGGAGTTCCCCCGCATGCATGTTTCTTTCCACCGTTCGCTGCTGGCCGCCGCGGCGGTATTTGGCATGCTCGTCCTGAACGTCAACTGCGGATCCACGCGTTCGGTGAAAGCCGCCGTAAAGCCGGAAAAAGACCGTAAGTCAGCGCCGGAATTCTCGCTCAAAGACGCTCACGGCCGGACGGTGAAACTTTCCGATTACAAGGGCAAGGTAGTCCTGCTGAATTTCTGGGCAACCTGGTGCGGTCCATGCAAGATCGAGATTCCATGGTTTATTGATTTCGAGCAGAAGTTCAAGGACCGGGGTTTCGCAGTACTTGGCGTCTCCATGGATGAAGATGGATGGGACGCCGTGAAGCCATACATCGAAAAGCAAAGGGTGAACTACCGCGTGGTGGTGGGATCGGATGAAGTGGCTGACCTCTACGGCGGCGTGTCTTCCCTCCCGACGTCATTCGTGCTGGACCGGCAGGGGAAGATTGCGGACGTCCACGTCGGCCTGGTGAGCAAGAGTGTCTATCAGAATGAGATCGAACAACTGCTGGTTAACAAATCTGACGTGCAAGCTGATGCTGGCGGCGGTAGCGCTGTGGATGCCAACTCTGCTGCCGGGCCAAGGTAATCTCCTCACGGTCACCCCCCCGCCGAAGCAGAGCGCCAGGAAAAATACGGCGCTCACCGCGAGGCTGGAGGTACAGCTACGGCCGGGCTACCACGTCAATAGCAATACTCCCGCCGACGATTACCTGATCCCGCTGCGTCTCACATGGGCAGCTTCCCCTCTCGAAGTCCAGCAGGTGAGCTATCCCAAGCCAAGCATGGAGAAGTACGAGTTCAGTGAGAAGCCGATCTCCGTGTTTAGCGGTGGATTCGTCATCACCACACAGTTCAAGGTTCCAGCGGGCGCGGCTCCCGGAATGATGATTGTTACCGGAAAGCTACGCTATCAGGCGTGCAGCAACAAGGAGTGCTTCCCCCCGAAGACGCTCGAGGTAAGACTGCCGGTGGATATCGTCAACTAGTGCGAAGACTGTTGATCCGCCCGGGGGCGATTGGCGACTTCATCGTATCCTTACCCGCGCTCGAGCACTTGCGCGCCGGTTACACCGAGGTTTGGACTACAGCCGCCAATGCGCCGCTGGCGCGATTCGCGGACGCGGCAATTTCCCTATACGACACCGGAATCGACCATCCGCAACCGGGCAAACAGGTGCTGGAGCGGATGAGCAGGTTCGACTCCATCATCTCCTGGTACGGCGCCAACCGGCCGGAGTTTCGTTCCGCCTTGCGCCCCCTTCCGGTCACCTTCCATACTGCCCTGCCCCCTTCGAGCACCGGCGGAATGCACGCCGTGGATTTCTATCAGCGCCAGGTAGGGGCGGTTCCGGGGGCGGTCCCGCGCCTGCCCGTCGCGCGCCGGAATGACGGATTCCTCGCCATTCACCCTTTCTCCGGCAGCCCGAAGAAGAACTGGCCGCTCGAGCGGTTTCGCGCATTGGCGAAGCATTCCCCCTGGCCGGTCCAATGGATCGCCGGCCCCGAAGAGATTCTGCCGGGAGCGGTTCGCTTCGACAGTCTTTGGGACCTGGCGCAGTGGCTGGCCGGCGCCAGTCTCTACGCCGGAAATGATTCCGGCATTACTCACCTGGCAGCGGCCGCAGGCGTGCCTGTCATCGCCCTTTTCGGTCCGACGGACCCGGAGGTGTGGGCGCCGCGCGGGGCGGACGTACAGGTGCTCCGCGCCCCCCATGGCCGCATCGAGTCGCTCGCCACGGATCAAGTGCTGCCTTACTTGCGCAGGTAGGCGTCGTCGCCGCGTATCCAATCCTCGCGGACAGGCGCAAATACGTCAAGGGCGACGGAATCCACGAGAACATCCACGCGATGCGGAACGTTCGGTGGAATCACCAGCGATTCGCCGGCCTCCAGCACCACTTCCTTTCCATCCATCAGGAACATCAGCCGGCCTTCCATCACCGTCGTGATCTGTTCGTTGATGTGATGATGCACCGGCACGACTCCCCCTTTCTTCAGGATCAGGCGCGACACGGTAATGTTCTGCCCGTGCAGCACCTGTCTTCCGATGGACTCGTTCATCTGTTCCACTTCCGTTTGATTCCAGCGTTGGACCTGCATTGCGGCTGAATTGTATCATAGGAAATCGCAAACCCGGAGGAAAAAGGAATGGCCGGCACGGCCCTCGAGGAAATCTTCGCATCACACGGTTCGCTGCGGCTGAGCCTTCCGCGGAATGACAAAGGAATCGGCAGCGTCATCCTCAAGCCCGACTCGGATCATCTCATCGAAGGCGTCCGCGTGCAGCCGTTCCCCCTATGGCCGGACGACCGCGGCTATTTCCTCGAGATCGCGCGGATGGGGCAGGGTTTGGTGGCCGAATACCCATCCGAATCGACGCAGGTTTCCGCCGCCCTGAGCTATCCGGGGACGATTAAAGCATTCCACTTCCATTTGCATCAGACGGATTTCTGGGTGGCGGCTCAGGGCATGTTCCAGGTAGCGTTGGTGGATCTGCGGCTGGGATCGCCGACCTTCGGGCGGCGCAACACGTTGTACGTGGGAGCGCTGCGTCCCTGGCAGATCCTCATTCCGCCCGGCGTCGGTCACGGCTACAAGGTGGTGGGCGCCGATCCGGCGATGCTCGTCTACATTACCAACCGCACCTACGATCCGAAGGACGAGGGTCGTATTGCCTATAACGACCCGGGCATCCACTACGATTGGGAACTCCAGCACAAATAAACCCACAGGGGCAGGAATGACCCCCAACCTCCTCTCCATCCTCGTCCCGCTTTATAACGAAGAGGAATTCGTGGCTGCGATCCTTCATCGCGTCTTGCAGGCCCCCCTGCCTGCGGGCATGGCGCGGGAGATCATCGTGGTCGATGACGGATCCAGCGATGAATCCGGCGAGATCGCCGCAGCCGTGGCAGGGCAGCATGACTGCATCCGGCTGGTGCGCCACCCGCGGAATCTGGGGAAAGGCGCTTCCATCCGCACCGCCCTCGAGCACGCTTCCGGCGAGTTCGCCCTCATCCAGGACGCCGATCTGGAATACAACCCCTGTGAGTATGGAAAACTGCTCCAGCCGCTGCTCGATGACCGCGCGGACGCCGTTTTCGGATCCCGCTTTGCGCTTGCGGGCGAACGCCGTGTCCTGTATTTCTGGCATGCCCTGGCGAATCACATTCTCACCACCATCTGCAATCTCGCCTCCGATCTGAACCTCACCGATATGGAAACCTGCTACAAGGCCTTCCGCACCTCGCTGGTACGCGGCATTCCACTCCGTTCCAACCGCTTTGGGATTGAGCCGGAGTTGACCATCAAACTCGCCAAACGTGAGGCGCGCATCTACGAAGTTCCCATCAGCTACCACGGGCGCACGTATGCGGAGGGAAAGAAGATCGGGTTTTGGGATGCGCTTGCCGCGCTGGCGGTCATCCTCCGCTACTGGTTGAGCAGTGACATCTACAAGGAAGCAGGGCCGGAGATCCTGGAGGCGTTTTCCAACGCGGCGAATTTCAACCAATGGATGGCGGACACCATACGGCCATACACGGGGAAGGCGGTGCTCGAGATCGGG
>JADLBD010000232.1 GCA_020847975.1 Bryobacterales bacterium
CAGAGTGGTGAGGTGACAGAATGCCATGTAACCCGGAAGTCCTCAGACAGGTTCCCCTCTTCGGCCTGCTCGACGAGGAGGAGACCGCCGTCCTCGCCGGACAGGTGGAACTGAAACGGTTCGCGCCGCGGCAGCGCATCTATAAGATCGGTGACACTGGCGGCCGCGCCTACATCATGGTTTCAGGGAAGGTGCAGATCACCACCGTGGATGAGGATCATCAGGAAGTGATCGTGGACGAACCCGCCGCCGGCGAGTTCTTCGGCTTCGCTTCCATGCTGGAGGGTACGCCTCATCAAACCGCCGCTCTCGCGCTCGAGGAAACCGTCTGCGTCGAGGTGGAACCCAACGACATTGCTGTCCTGCTGCAGCGCAAGCCCATGGCGGGAATGGACATGCTGTCGGTGCTCGGGCGGCAATTCCATGCCTCGCAGCAACTGGTGCGCATCCGCAGCACGCGCAATCCCAACGAAGTCATCGAGGAAAGAACCACCCTCCCGGACCAGATTGCCGATTCCGTGGCCCGGTTCGGAGGTTCGTGGGCGTTCATCACCTCCTTCCTCGCCGTCCTCGTCGCCTACGCCGCGGCGAATGTGATCCTGGCGCGCCGGGCCTGGGATCCCTATCCGTTCATCCTGCTCAATCTGTTCCTCTCCATGCTCGCCGCGATTCAGGCGCCCGTCATCATGATGAGCCAGAACCGCCAGGACGCCAAAGACCGCCTGCGCGGCGAATTGGATTTCGATGTGAACCGCCGCTCCGAACGCGAAATCCAGGGTCTGTCGAAAAAGCTCAACGCGCTGGCGGACAAAATCGACGATCTCGAAGAACTGATGCGCGACAGGAAATTATAAGTAATCGTAAAAACGCCGCTTCAACCGTTCAAACAACAGCGCCCCGCCCACCAGGGACAGACCCGATACCATCGCCATGTTCAGCAGCAGCGAAACAGACGGGGGCCGGTTCTCGAGCAGCACGTTGCGGAATGCGAACACCACAGCCGCCACCGGATTCAGGCGGTACATGATGATGTACTCCTTGGGAATGCTTTCAAAGCTATAGAACACCGGCACAAGAAAGAACAGAATCAGGTTCGCCGACTCCACCAGGTAGCGGATGTCGCGAATATACACATCGAGCGCCGAGAAGGCGAGCCCCACTCCCACGGCGAACATCACCTCCATCGCCACCAGCAGCGGCAGCCACACCCAGTGCCGGTTGAATCCATCGCCGAAGACCAGCACCAGGCTCAGCAGCAGCCCCAGTTGAATCGCGAAATGGAGCACAATCCCCAACACCGAACTGATGGGCACGATCTCTCGCGGAAACCTCGTCCGTTTGATCAGGTTGGCGTTATCCACCAGCGATGTAGTGGCCGTGAGCCACGCCAGCGTGAAAAAGTTGAACGGGATGAGCCCGCACAACAGGAAGATGGGAAAATTTTGCTGCTGGCTCGGATAAATTTTCGTGAAGACGAACCAGTAGACCGTCATCATCACCAGCGGGTTCGCCAGCGACCAGCCGACGCCGAGAGACATGTTGCGGTAGCGCACGCGAAAATCCTTCAACAGCAGCGTGCGCAGTACGAAATAGTACTCTCCATCCCAACGTTGAACAACCGAACCGTTCATAAGTACAAACTCTTCATTTTACCGGACCCCTTGTCCCATCACTCGCCCGAAGAAGCGCAGGCTGCGCGCCGCGCACCGGCTCCAGCGGTAGTTCTGCGCGCGCTCCTTGCCGCGTACGGCCAGTTCCTCGCGCTTCGAGGGCGATGTGAGCAGCCGCTCGAGCGAGGCGCGGATCTCGGTAATGCTAAAGGGATCCACCAGTTCCGCCGCGTTCCCCGTGATTTCCGGCAGCGCCGAAATGTTCGAGGTGAGCACAGGCACCCCCGCCGCCATTGCTTGCGCCACCGGAAAGCCGAACCCCTCATAGAGTGACGGATATGCGAATGCCAGCGCGCCGGCGGTCAGCGCCGGCAGCGCGTCTTCCGCCACATAGCCGAGCCTGCGCACACCCGCCAGACCTGACTCGAGCCGCTTCCCCGTCTCCGGAGCCCAACCCATGGGGCCGGCGATGACCAGTTCAAACTCCTCGCGCAGCGATGCCGGCAGCATGAGCCAGGCGTCGAGCAGGCGGTCCAGATTCTTGCGCGGCTCAATCGTCCCCACGAAAAGCACATACGGCTTCCGCAGGCCGGCGATCTCCTTCAACTCCAGAACGTCCGCCACGCGCACCTGGAAGAACGCCTCGCTCACTCCGGAATGGATGGTTTCAATCCGCTCCTCGGGAATGTCCAATTCCTCGATCGCGTCCTGGCGCGTCGATTCCGACACCGCGATGAGGCCATGGGCTCGCTTGAGGATCTGTTCGGCGAAGCGGCGGTCGGCCTTGACGTTGGCCGGTGTGTGCAACTCCGGCATCTTCCAGCACGTCATGTCGTGAACGGTGGCGGTAAGCAGGCAACTGCGCGGGGCGTGATGAATCTGGTTCGAGGCATGGAAGATGTCGGAGCCGGCAATGCACATGTCGAGAAGCTCGGCCCCCGTGAGATTCACCCCGTACAGTACGGCCAGCCGGGGATACGTGGCCCACATTGGCAGCATCGACCGGTCATGATCCAGTTCTCCCGTCTTTCCGATGAACGGGAAGGCGCGGATGCGATCCGGTCCGGCCTGTTGCCGCAGTGCCTTGAGCCAGTGATAGGTGTAGCTCTTCACACCCGCGCTGCGCAGCAGCAGGGATGTCGCGTCCACGGTGACACGCATCAGGGAGCCCCGGCCGGAAGATTGGAGTAGAGAAACTTTCCGCCGCTCGCCTTCACGGTATGGAGCCACTCGCGGCCCACCAGCGTCTCGATGCGCGCCACTGCCGGCGCTTCCACCAGCAAATAGCGGCGGCGCACGTCTTTCCACAGCCGCGCGAATGCCTCATCGTCGATAAACACGTTCGGAGCCCCTGGCGCATTCGAGCCGTACTCCAGATTATTCACACGCCCGTTCAGCAGCAGCGCGCGGCAATTGGCATAAAAGAACACCGAGGAAAACGTGTAGTACTGATCGTCGACGATCAGTTCGCCGGGCGGCGCTTGCACGTAAGCCTCGGCCAGCGCCCGCGATCCCAAATAGGGATCGAACCGGATCAAGGCGATCCGCGCGGCGTGAAAAAAGATCACCATCATCAGCGCGATCGCCAGATAGGCGCTTTCATCCCTGCGCCGCAGCCAGGCGCCGAAAGCGCCCACCGCGAATCCGATGCCGGCAATCGCCAGCGGCAGGCGCAGATAGGCGAAGCTCGCCAGGGTGAGATCGCCCATGTGTCCCAGCGAGAGCGTGTAGGCCTCGGGGTTCTGCGTCAGCGCCTGGGAAATGTCGCCCGGCGCGGGCAGATGGCGCACCGCAATGAGGATCGCCCCGATTGTCAGAGCCGCCAGCGCGGCAATCGCGGAAATCAGCAGCCGTCCACGCAGCGCCCACAATCCCCCGAGCGCCATCGCCGAGCCCAGCAGCAGCGCCAGCGCCGGATAGCAGGGCATCGAATAATACTCCTGCGTAGTGGAGAACGTGAAGAACACCAGCAGGAAGCCGGTCCAGCACAGCGCAAGCAGCCTCGTGCGTCCCGCGCGGTCCACGGGCTTGTAGCTGAGTTGCGTCAGAGCCGGAAAGAAGGCGCTCCAGGGAAACAGCCACAGCAGGTGGAAGAGCCAGAAATAGACGCGCGGCACGGTATTGTAGTCGCGCGGGAAACGCATGTTGAGAAAGCGAAAAACATGCTCGTTGAAAAAGTAAAACCAGAAGAACCCGTGATAATGGCCCGGCTCGCTCTTCATCGTGAAATCGAATAGCGGCGGATTGCGGACCATGGCCAGGATGTGCCACGGCGCGGCAATGGCGAGGATAACCAGAGCCCCGCTGAAAGGCCGCAGTCTGCGCCACGTCTCGCGGTGGAAAAGCTGCTGCGTCACCGCAAGATAGACCACTCCGGCGCCTATAGGAAACAGCGCCGCGATCAATCCCTTCAGCAGCAGCCCGGTGCCGATGGCCGCCGCCAGCAGCGCGGGCCATTGCCGGCCGTCTTCCTCGAGCGCCCGCAGAAACGCCCACATCGCCGCCGTGATGGTGAGCGTGAGGATGGCGTCCGGAATCTGAATGCGCGTGAACAGCCACAGTCCGATACAGGTGGAGAGCGCCAGGCCCGAATAGAAACCGGCGGGCTCGCCGAATGCCCAGTGCCCGAAACGCATCGTCACCCACACGAGAATCACGGTGAACAGCGCCAGCGGAATACGCGCCGCCCAATCGTGCGGCCCGAACACGCCCATCGAAATCGCCATCATCCAGTACATCAGCGGTGATTTTTCGAGATACGGCACTCCGTCGAGCCGCGCCGTCACCCAGTCGCCCGATTGCAGCATGTTTCTGGCAATCTGCGCCTGCACCGCGTCCACATCATCCATCAGGTTGGGAGGGCTGATGATGCAGCCGAAAA
>JADLBD010000233.1 GCA_020847975.1 Bryobacterales bacterium
CGCGGGAGTAACTCAATGGTAGAGTCACAGCCTTCCAAGCTGTTGGTTGCGGGTTCGATTCCCGTCTCCCGCTCCATTCCCAGGCCGGCATAGCTCAGTTGGTAGAGCATCTGATTTGTAATCAGAGGGTCGGGGGTTCAAGTCCCTCTGCCGGCTCCAACGGACCAATTCCAAAGGCTCATTGCAGTTGATATCAGCAAGGGTGTGCGCTCGGATAATAGCTCGGACAGCCGCATTTGGCTTGCTTTCACGTTGAGGTTCGAGCCGGGTGGGGAGCCAAAATCCAGGCACAATCCTCTTTCGTTTTGTCAGCGCTCTTTACCGCTTCCGGGCGAGACGAAATGAATCACCTGGCGGTCGTTCCGCCGATACACGCTGAAGTCGGTGCGATCGATGGTCAGCACTTGGGATCTGGCGTGCAACTCGGTCATGACGACGATCGACGCGTCAGCCAGGTCCATTTGCCGATACCGCGACATCAGGGTGCGGAGGCGGGGCCAGTGCGCCGAGATATCGAACTCCAGCCGAATTGCTTGACGTTCGAGCAACTGGAACAGGGGATCGACCGCTAAGCCGTCTTCACGAAGAAAGTACACAACCTCAGTAAGTACGGGCTCACAGACGAGCATTGGAGCCCGCACTTGTTTCATGAGCGCGACAGCCCACGCGTGATGCGGATCGTTGCGATTGAGATAGGCAAGGAGGGGACCGGTGTCACAAATGGAGATCATGATCGCCGGAACCTGCCGCGGGCGTTCGTCGCCGGCTGTCGAGTACCGGCCAGGCCGCCGGCGAGGTCGGCGCTAACCGCGTAGACCGACCCGCTAGTGCGAGGCGAGGTCTCGATCAGTTCGCGAACGAGCGCAGCGACACTGCGTCCGCTGTGGCGAGCCTGCTGCCTGAGTTGTCGCGCGACAGCCTCCGGGAGTTTAATGGTGATACCTTTCATGGCGCCCATAGCAATAGGGTAACTCATATCTGTCAGACTGGCAATACCAGAGGCCACCCGGGCGGCATGGCGGCTGCGACATGGACAACGGAAATCCAGCAGAGGCGTCAGATGCCCACCATCTCCAGGATCCATTCGACGCAGTCCGCGTTCGATGACGTTGATCGCGCACGAAGCTTATAATTAACACATGTCCTCGGACCGCGACCGCCTTCAATCGCTGGTGGACGCCCTTTCGGAAAGTGACGTACCGGTGGCCATTTCCTTTCTTGCCGAACTCGGCGAGCAGGAAATCATCGATGCCGAGACCGCAGCCAAGCTGGACCAAGCCCGCGCGGAACCGGGCGACGATGTCCCCCTGGAAGAAGTGCGACGCCGGCTCGGCCTGTGATACGCCGCGTACTCTTTCACCCTGCCGCGGTGCGCGACTTGGCGCGCCTTGATCGTGTCGTTCAGCACGGATCGATGCGGCGTTAGTGCGTTTCGCTGCGACGGGTCACGGCGATGTGAAGTCCCTCAAAGACCGCCCCGGTGAATTGCGCTTGCGCGCCGGCAAATGGCGAGTCTACTTCTTTCTCGAGCCGTCTGATCTCATCCGCGTGCTCGGCATTGATAACCGCGACGAAGCCTACTGAACGCACTCCAGTTGCACACGAATAGCAGCATTACTCCCGGTACTCGTCCAGCGTCTACCAACATCGCCCGTGATCTACCAGCGCTTCTGGCCTATTGGCGGCATACGGGCAATGATCCTTTTCCTCAGTGGGGACGGCGGGTTTCTCCGTAAATTCACCGCAGAGACCACAGGGGTATAAGCGTCTGAATCTCTTGGAAGACCGCCGCGATCACTTGTGGCTAATAAGTAATTAGATTAGAGCGTCGCGCGCCGGCGTGGGAGCGGTTCTCACCGCGGCGCGGGATGGAAGTAGACAGCGGCAAAATTCCGGCGGTCTACAGCACGGGATCCGACCAGTTCTCGAGGATCGACTTCACTTTCTGGCAGAACTGATCGGCGAGTGCTCCGTCGATGAGGCGGTGATCGAAGGTCAGCGCCAGGTGAGACATGGAGCGGATGGCGATGGCGTCGTCGATGACCACGGGCATTTTCTCCACCGCGCCGACGCCGAGAATGGCGACCTGCGGCTGGTTGATGACGGGTGTGGCGAAGATGCTGCCGAAGCTGCCGAAATTGGTGATGGAGAACGTGCCGCCCTGCACTTCGTCGGGCTTGAGCTGCTTGGCGCGGGCGCGGCCGGCGAGATCGACAATGGCGCGCTGCATGCCCACGATGTTGCGTTCATCGGCGTTGCGGATGACGGGCACAATCAGCCCCGCGCCGCCTTCGAGGGCGACGGCGATGCCGATGTTGATTTCGTTGTGGAAGATGATGTTCCTGCCTTCAATGGACGCATTGATGATGGGGAAGGAGTGCAGCGCCTCGGCGGCGGCGCGGGCAAAGAAGGAGAGGAAAGTGAGCGGGAAGCCGTAGCGCTCCTGAAACCGGCTCTTGATTTTTTCGCGGAGTTTGGCGATTTTCGTCACGTCGACGCGATGCACGGTGGTGACGTGGGCGGAGGTCTGCTTGCTGAACACCATGTGGTCGGCAATCTTGGAGCGCATGACGCTCATCGGCTCGACGCGGGTCTTGGCGGGGCCGGGCTTTTCAACGGGAGCGGCCTCGGCTGCCGCCACGGGGGCCGGCGGGGCAACGGGAGCGGGCATGGACGGGGCCTCGGCGGCGACGGTGCGCGCGCCCTTCGCGGCCATGTAGGCTTCGACGTCCGCCTTTGTGATGCGCCCGCCGGCTCCCGTACCGCGCACCTGTGTGAGGTCGATGCCGTATTCGCGGGCCATGCGGCGCACCAGCGGGGAGAGCGGCCCTTGCGGTTCTTCGGCGGCAACCGGACCCGGGGCAGGAGGAGGCGCGGGCTTCGCGGCCGGCGGCGGGGGCGGGGGGGCAGTTGGGATGGGCTCGGGCGCGGGCGGCGGCGCGGCGGCGGGCCGGGGCGCGGGGGCAGCCGCGCCGGCGGATTCGCCGATGCGGGCGACCACGGTCTTGATGGAAACCGTGGCTCCCTCTTCCACCAGCACCTCCGATAGAACGCCGGTGGCCGGAGCGGGGATTTCGCTGTCCACCTTGTCGGTGGATATTTCAAACAGCGGTTCGTC
>JADLBD010000234.1 GCA_020847975.1 Bryobacterales bacterium
GCGACCGGACGCTCTTCCCCTCCCTCGATCTCACTTCCATCCTCATGCTCCAGGGCGATTACACCGAACTCGAATCCTCCGCCTCACCGGCTCTCACCTTCATCCCGCCCTCGATGTTCGGCCCTCCTGAAAAAGTCCACATCGACATGCAGGACACTTCCAAACCCGGCCTTGCTGTCGTCAGGATCGGAAAAGGCCAGGTTGCCTGGCTCCCCTGGGACGTGCCCGGCATGTACTATCGCTACAGCCTCCCTGCCCACGCCGCCGTCCTCCGCGATCTCATTGACCATCTGTTGCAAGGCAGACGCCAGCTTCGCACCAACGCCCACCCCCTCGTCGAAATGAGCCTCATGCGGCAGCGCGACCGCCGCCTTCTCCACCTCATCAATCTTTCCGGTCACGCCGATACGGCTTACTTTTCCCCCATCCCCATGCGCCAGATCCGCGTCGAGGTTGCCGGCAGCTACCACACCGCGAAAGCCCTTCGCGCCGGCCGAACTCTCCCCCTCGAACACTCGACGGGCACTACCAGCTTCAGCATCCCGGCTCTCGAGCAGTACGAACTGGTGGTCCTCGAATAGGACGTCCCTCGTTTGTTACCGCAACAGACCGGGCAGGGTCGCCTCGCGCAGGTCATCCAACAGGAAATCAGGACGGTGCGCGGCAAGTTCCTCTCTTGTCGCAATCCCCGTGGCCACCGCCACCGCGACAATGCCGTTCTGCCGCGCTGCGCAGATGTCGTTCGGATGATCGCCAATCAGCGCCACCGGCGTTTCCCGCGCAATCCAGCCCTTGGCGCGCGCCTCTCGAATCGCCAGCTTTACCAGATGTCCCCGCGTTGGCCCGCTCTCCGCAAACGAGCCAAACCGGAAATAGCGCTTCAACCTCGCCCGCTCCATCTTCTTCCAGCCGATCTGTGTCAGATTTCCCGAAACCAACCCTGCCAGAGCGCCCGCCGCCCGTATGGATTCCAAGAACGGCGCCACCCCCGGGCACACCTTCTCCGACAAATCCTCCGGACACCGCCGCGCATAGATCCACTGCGCCCGGCGCACCAGCAGCGGCATCCATTTTCGGATCATACGATCCGAAATTCCGGACTCGCGCAGCATAGTCGCCAGAATGTCCCGGTCCAGCATCCCCTGCACCGGAATGTGATCGAGCGAAGCCTCAATCCCCGCCACCCTCCGCACCGCCTCCACCAGCGCCTCGCGATGATGAGGTCCGGCCCGCCGCAGCAGCGTCCCGTCAATATCGAACAAAACCAGCGCCGGAGCCTGCCGGCCATTCGCGTTACGCATGAATCTCCACGATAACGGCCCGCCCCAACCGGCTACTGCAAGTCGTGGCACTGCCGGCAAAGCACGTCCCGCGCCGCGCGCAGGTTCCCCTTCGCCGTCGAACCGTGCGGATAGTGGCAGTTCTGGCAATCCACCAGCGTCCCCGTATTGTGCGTGTGCACCTTGGGAAATGCCGCCGGATCGTGACACGTGTGGCAAATCGGAGACAGCGTCGCCCGCTTCATTGCCCATTCTCCATTCTTCACCGCATGGCACGTATCGCACCCGATACCCGCGACCGGCGGATGCGGCCGGAACATTTTCCAATCTCCATGTTCTTTCCCGCTGAAGAATGCCGCCTTCGCTTCTCCGCCTTCGCCCTTCAGCACCAGTTCATGCAGCCCCGGAGCCGGCTTCATCTCCGCATGCACCACGCCCGGGGCCGGCGATTCGAACTGCACCGCCTTGCCGTCCAGCAGCAACTCCGCCTTCCCCGCCGCCTTTCCCACAACCCGCAAATTCCCCGGAGCCACAACCGATTCATTCATCGGCGCAAACAATACCACGGCTTCCTCCGCGCGGGCCCCTACAGGCAACAGCAGCAGCACTATCCCAAGTCCATGCCGCATGTCCATTTAGGCGCTTACCACTTCGTCTCTCCCCGGAACCTCACCAGACTCCGGTCAATCGCCGCCAGATTCGGCACACCCGCCAGCGCCATGTCGAGCGCCAGTTCCGTGCGCAGCAACTCGATCACCCGCTCCACGCCCCGCTGCCCGAACGCCGTCAACCCGTAGAGATACGGCCGCGCGATCGCCACCGCGGTCGCCCCCAATGCCAGCGCCTTCAAGATGTCCGTCCCGCGCCGGAACCCGCCGTCAATCATGATCGGTATCCGGTTCCCCGCCGCCTTCACCACCTCCGGCAGCGCCTCCATCGTCGATCCCACATGGTCCAACTGCCGCGCCCCATGGTTCGATATGATGATCCCGTTCACCCCCACTTCCACGCACCGTGCGGCGTCCTCAGCCGTGAGAATCCCCTTGATCACAATCGGCAGTTTGGTCATCTGCCGCATCTCGCGCACCGCATTCCACGCCGGCGTCGGACTCGGACGCGATGGATAGAGCCCCGCGCGCCAGGGATGCTTTGCCTCAGGCAGACGCCCCTGCGCGTCCCGCTTCGGAAATCCCGTTTCGCACCAGGACCGCTCCAGCTTGTTGTGCATATCCCGCTCCCGGTGCGAGACGTGCATGATATCGACGCTAAAGCAAATCCCCGAAGCGCCCTGCGCTTCCACTCTTTTCACAAAGCTCCGCATCGACTGTGTATTCGCCAACTGCCCGCCCGTCGTCAACTGCCACCACACCTTGGCGCCGTTCCCCGATTCCAGCACGTCGTCGATGCCGCCGTTTGTGATGTGCAGCGTGTTCGCGTTGTGCGCCGCCTTCGCCACCGCCGCCTCTCCGCCCATGAAGAAACAATTTTTTCCCCCGGCCGGATCGAGCAGGATGGGATGATCCAGTTTCTGCCCGAACAACGTCAACGACAGATCGATCTTGCTCGTGTCCACCAGCATCCGCGGACGGATGATGATCTGCTTGAAGATCTCCCGGTTGTCCCGAAGGGATTGTTCGTCCTCGGAACCCCCGTCGAGATAATCCCAGGCATACGGGTCCAGCTTCTTCTTCGCCAGCGCGGCAAAGTCGAACACGTTGATTGGACCATACAGCGGGTCGCTATAATCCTGCGCCAAGCCATACCCCGACCCGGCTGCCCATCCAAGAAATGCACGTACCGCATCGCGGCGGCTCAATTTCATACGCGTGATCGCCTCCAAACGGGAGCAACCATTCCATCACACGCGCCAGGCCAAGGCAAGTTATCGCGTACCGTTCCGCGCCCACTCGAGCGCTCTTTGCGCCACTCTCCTCACCTCGTCCTCGACATCCCCCGCTGAACGAACTCGCCTCTCGCGCCGCCACGCCCGCACCATCTCCGTCACACGTTCCGCCTCCGGGTCCTTACTGAGCTCCGGCGCACCATCCGGCGGCTGAAAAATCCCCGTCGCCGCACGCCCCAATTCCGGCGCCCTCGCGAGCAGCGTCCGCCCCGCCTCTTCCGTAATCCGCTTCTGCTCAGCCCCAGGGGTCTTCAGCATGGGAGCCACCACCGCCACCCGGTACAAACCTGCGATGTCGTTCGGATCCAGCTTCAAAATCCTCACCGCACTCGCAAACGCATCCTCCGCCCGCCCCGCCCGCTCGTACGCCATCGTCAGCATCACCAACCGCTCCCGCTCGAACTCACTCCGCGGATAGCGAGCCTCCCATTCCCGCAGTACCTCGATCTGCCGGCTCGCCGCCAGTTCACTCCCGGCGCGCTGGCAGAGATCATATTCCGCCGCATCCGCCCACTGCTTCCCGGCGATTGCTTCCACGGCAAGAGAAAGTCCCACGCACAACAGCAGCCATGTCTTCCGCATCGAGAAACCCTCTGATTGAGGCTACTCGCGCACCATTGCCGCCGCAACCCTCGCAACAGCGCCTGCTCAACCCTGGCGCTCCAGCCCTTCATGAATCAGCATCTTCAAGAAAGTCTGATACCCCAATCCCTTGCGTTCCGCCATCTCCCGTGCTTTTGCAAGATCGGGCGCCGGCAGCCGCAATGCGATTTGCACGCTGTTGGCTCGGGCCAGCTTCGCCACCAGCGCCGACCCCTTCCGCCGATCAGGAGTCTTAGCCATCGGTTGCTTTTTGAGGAATGCCCGCCCTTTCGCGCTCGCCCACCACTTCGCCTCTTCTTTTTCGTCCTCAAACTTTGGAATACGGACCTTTTCCAATTTCCGCTTTGTCATCGCAATCACTCTCCTTGCGCCCGGCGCAACCAACACGCATCTCCATTGTATATGCAATGCATAACGCAGCGACTGCCTTCCGGACCTCCCTAGCCACCCTAGCCCTGCCCTTTACCCGTAAGTTTTTACTGGACAAATTCATCGGAATCGCTCATACTGGCGCGTGAACATCCAGAATCAGATCAAGCACACCTTATCGGCACCAGAGACTATCGCCTATGTTA
>JADLBD010000235.1 GCA_020847975.1 Bryobacterales bacterium
GAATCTGCCCGCCAACGTGCGGGCTGCGATGCGGCTACAGGGACGTCATGGCGGCGTCCCTCGTCCACCCATGCCGGCCAGTTCGCCGGCACAAGAGCAACGCATACGAGAAGCCCTGAGTATCGCCGAGTAGTCCGAAAGACTGGCTGCCACCGGGGCGTGAGGACAAGGATGATGAACCACCGAACGATTGCTGTGTTTTTCGCGGCGGCGCTTCTGAGTGGCGCCGGTGCGCGGCAGGCATTTGGCCAGGGAGCCGCCACCGGTTCCATCAGCGGGCGAGTCACGGATCCGGCGGACGCGGCCGTGCCCAACGCGGCTGTGAGAGTGATCAATTCCGAAACCGGAGGCCACAGCGCGGCCGCAACCACCTCTGATGGCTTTTACGTGATCCGGTTCCTGCAGCCGGGAACGTACACCGTCGAAGTCTCGGCACAAGGGTTTCAGAAAACCGTGCAGCCCAACGTCGTCGTCGCGGTGGCAGGAAGCCCCACAGTCAACCTGAAACTCGCGTTGGGAAGCCTGTCACAAACCGTCACGGTGCGGCAGCCGGTTGGCCTGGTGGAGTTGCAGAACTCGGACCGCAGCGCCGAAATCGACTCCACGCGCATGGCGAACACGCCTTCGCAAGGGCGCAACATCATGGGCCTCGCCTGGAGCGCTCCCGGCCTTACCGTGACCTCGAACGCGAAAAGTTTCACGCCTTACGACAATTCCGGGTCCACCGGAATTTCCATCAATGGCGGACAGCCAAAATCGAACGAGATGGTGATTGACGGGGTGCCCAATCGAGGCGGCACCGAAGGTGGATTGTTCGGCACCATTCCTACCCAGGAATCCGTAGCTGAAATGAAGGTGATCACGAACGCCTACAGCGCTGAATACGGGCGCACCACCGGAGGAGTGATCAACGTCACCACGAAGAGCGGCACCAATCAATTCCATGGCGAGGTGTATGAGTACAATCGCAGCACCGGGCTTGCGGCGAACCAGTTCGAGCGCAATCTGGCCGGCGCCCCGATATTGCCGGTGCACTTCAACACCGCGGGCGGCGTCATCAGCGGTCCGGCAATCAGGGACAAGATCTTCTTTACGTTCGAAACCTCGCGCTTGCACACCACGAGCCGGAAATCGTATATCGGAAACGTACCGACGGCGCTCGAGCGCAGCGGCGATTTCTCGCAGAGCTATGCGCTGGTCAAGGGGCAACCCCAGCCTATCGAGATCTTCGATCCCTGGTCCACGCGGTATGACGCGGCAACCGGCCAATACACGCGCACGAGTTTCCTTGCCGAGACCGGCGCCAACGCGATTCCCGCCAGCCGCATCAGTCCGGTGGCCAACGCACTGTTCAGCAAATTCATTCCGCTGCCCAACGCGCAAGGTGTGGCGTATACCAGCGCCAACAACTACGTTCCGCAAGGCGGGACGCAGCCGCGCGGCGATCTGACCACCTTCATGCCGCGCGTGGACTACAACATAAACGATAATACCCGCTTCACGTTCCGCTATATACGGAACAACTTCAACTCCTACGACGTTCCTTTCTATCCGAACGCGGCGGATTTGAACGTCGGCTTTCCCTTCACCAGAGCCAATCACAACATCTCCGTCGATCTCACGCGCACCATCTCTCCCACGAGCGTGCTCGACATACGCGTGGGGCTGCAACGCTACCTCACTTCCAACCAGAGTGTGCGCAACGGAGCCGGACCCGCCGACCTGAGCTTCAACTCCCAATTCGTCTCCCAAACCCCCCATGCGTTCCCCGTATTCCGCTTCGGCGGCGGGACGTTCGGAGGGGCCAATTTCAGCGGCGCGGGCTCCTCTTCGGGAAACTTCAACCCTGACCAGATCAACAACCTGGACGTGGCCTGGTCGAAAATCACCGGCCGGCATAGCCTGAAGATCGGCGGGCAGGAACGATTGGAGCGAGTTTATGCGTTGGTTCCCGGCAACAACGCGGGCGCATTCTCTTTTTCGCCAACCGATTCGAGCTTCAATCCCCAGATTAACGACCCGGCCTCCGGCTCCCCACTCGCGTCATTCCTGCTTGGTGTGGGAAGCGGCTCCATCGATCTCAACTCCGCCCCGGCGCGCCAATCCCTTTCCACCGCTTTGTACGTCCAGGACGATATCAAAATCAGTTCTCGCCTTACCATCAATGCCGGGCTTCGCTGGGACTACACGGGGCCGATGACGGATCGCTACAATGCCATGACTGGGGCGTTCGACGCCAACGCGGCCAGTCCCCTGCAACCGCCCGGATTCCGTCAATTGACCGGCGGGCTCACCTTCCCCGGCGTGAACGGGCAGCCGCGCAGCGTTTACGACGCCGCCCATACCAACTTCGGACCGCGCCTCGGTTTCGCGTATTCGGTGAATCCTAAAACCGCACTGCGCGCCGGCTGGGGTATGTTCTATGGCCCGATCTGGTATGATCCCGGATCGGCGGGCTTCAGCCAAAGTACTCCCTGGGTCTCGCTCGATCCCAATCTCATCCCTCTCAACCTCTTGACCAACCCGTTCCCCAATGGCCTGATTCCTCCGGTGGGCGCAGGCAAGGGCCTGGCCACCAATATCGGAACAGGCATCACCTTCATCGATCCCCACACAAGGGAACCCCGTTCGCAGCAGTTCAGCTTCGAGATCCAGCGGGAACTGCCCTGGGGAATGCGGGCCAGCGCCGGCTACGTGCTGAACAAGGTGGACCGCCTGCCGGTTACGAAGGACCTCAACGCCTGGACACTCGACCAACTCGCCTTGGGCGCAGCCGGGCTCAACCAGCATGTGGCCAATCCGTTTACCGGCCTCGTGCCAGGCTTCGCCCTGGATCAGGCCACCACCACATATGGCCAGTTAATCCGCCCATATCCGCAGTTCACCAGCGTCGTCGAACAGAACATCCCCATCGGAAGCTCACGTTACGACGGCCTCCAACTGTACCTGTTGAAGCACTTCTCGAAGGGTTTGAGCTTCAGCGTAGCGTACACTGTGAGCAAGGAGATGGAGCAGACCGGCTATCAGTATCCGACCGATCCCAATCTGGAGAAACACATCGGCATCTATGATATTCCGCAGATGCTCGTTCTCAACGGCTCCTGGGAATTGCCTTTCGGCCGCGGGCAGTTGCTTGCTACTCACCTGCCTTCCGTGTTGAACCGCGTCGTCGGGGGCTGGCAATTCAACTACATGATCCGGCTTCAGAAGGGCATGCCGTTTCAGTTCCCGGCCAACGTCATGCCGGTCGCCGGTGTCGACCCCGCCGACGTGCCCGGCGGCCAGAATCTGAATCACTGGATCAATCCCTCGGCTTACGTAGTCAACAACAACCCTTACATCCCACGCCGCTGGTCGTCTATCAATGGGAACCTGCGCCGCCCGCCGGTGCACAACTTCGATCTGGGAATCACCAAGAACAACAAGATCACCGAGCGTGTCAATTTTCAGATCATGGGCCTGTTTATCAACGCTTTCAACACCCCGCAATTCTGGGACGGCCCCACGAGTTGTTCCAGTCCGGCGCAGACCTGTTTCGGGCAGATCGCCGGCTACAACACACAGAGCAATCTTCCGCGCCAGGTTCAACTGGCCGGGCGCATCACTTTCTGAGACCACATGAAAACAAATCCCCGCTTCCCCATAAGAATGAAAGCCACAACGCCGCTGCTGGCCGTGACGATCGCCTTTCTTCCGCTGGCCATCAGGGCCGGCAACAGCGAGGTTTCCGAGCGGCCGGTGATCAGTCCATCCCTGGCACGGGTCACGCCGGGGGACACGCAGCAGTTTCATGTGAGCATATCGGGCCAACCCGCGCGCGCTCCTCAATGGACCGTGAACGGCGTCCCGAGCGGCAACGCAACCATCGGGCGAATCTCGGCATCCGGACTCTACACGGCCCCCGCCGCGATCCCTTCCCCGCGGGAGATTCACATTGGCGCGAGCATCCAGACGCCTGCTTCGCTGCGGGCGTGGGCAACGGTTGTGATGGGGACAGAGAATCCCACTTACAAGCTGATCTCCCGATTCGGAGAAAAGGGTTCCGGTCCCGGAAAGTTCATTGATCCTCACGCCGTCGCCATCGACCGCGACGGGAACCTGGTCATTGTCGATTCCGTTCCCGCCCACGTATACCGCTACACGAAACAAGGCAAGTATCTCGGCGAACTCGGCTCCGGTCCCGGGAGCGGGCCGGGGCAATTCGATGGTCCGCGAGACGTGCAGGTGGACCACGAAGGGAACATCTTCATCGCGGATGGCAACAACGGGCGGATCCAGGTGTTCAGCCCGTCCGGCAAGCTTCTCCGCATGTTTGGCAGCAAGGGGAAGGCGCCCGGAGAAATGCTGCGGGTTCACGCCATCTGGTTCGGCAAAGCCGGCCGCCTGTACGCTGCCGACGTAGACAACAGCCGCATCATGGTCTACAGCCACGAAGGCAAATTCCTCTTTGAATGGGGGAAGGACGGCCGCGCTCCGGGCGAATTTCACGCGCCCCACGGGCTCGGTGGAGATGAGAATGGAGATCTGTTTGTGTCCAACTACTATGGACCTTGCCAGAAATTCACCGGCGACGGCCACTTCCTGCTGGAGTTTGCGCCGGCGAGCCAGACGGGCGGAGCTACACACTGGCACGCCATGACCAGCGATCGCTGGGGTGATGCGTATCTCATGTCGCGCGACAAGCAGAACCGCAACAGCATCATGAAGTTCAACAACAATGGAACTTTTGTGACAAGCTGGCCGCCCTTGCGCGATGTCAAGGAGTGGGGCGTCAAAGCGGCCACGGTCGACCGCGACGGGACCATCTACGTGTGCGTGGAGTCCAAACAACTGGTTGGCATTGAAGTGTACCGCGAAGAGTAGGCGTGACTCAGGTGATCGTTCGGAGCGCCGCGGCAATTTCCGCCCCTACTCCGGCGTTATTGCGGATCAGCGCCACATTGGCCCGCAGGCTGCGTCCTCCGGTCTCATCCTTGATGGCGCTCAGCAGGAACGGGGTCACCGCCTTGCCGGTAATTCCCGTATCTCTGATCCGGGCCATTGCCTTTCCGATCACCGCGCGCGTTTCCTCTTCAGGAAGCGCTTGCTCCTCGGGTACGGGTACGCCCACCAGCATGCCGCCGTTCATTCCCAGGCTCATCTTTGCCTCGAAGGTTCGCGCGATCTCCTCCGCCCCCTGCGCCACCCAATCGCTTTTCACACCACTGCGGCGGGAATAAAACAGCGGAAACTCCGCGGAGCGCCACGTGGCTACCGGTACCCGCATTGTCTCCAGGTATTCGAGGGTGGCCGGAACATCCATGAACGCCTTTGTCCCGGCGCATACCGTGATTACGGAATATCCGGCAATCGCCTGCAAATCGGCCGAAATGTCGAAGTCCTTCGCTGCCAGCGGCCCGACACCGCCGATGCCTCCCGTGACAAAGACGCGGATTCCCGCGGCTTCCGCGATCGCGATGCTGGCCCCGGCCGTCACAGCCGCATGCGCCCGGCGCGCCACAACCAGGGGAAGCTCCCGCTCTCCGGCTTTTTCCACTTCCTTGCTTGTGCCGAACAACTCAATCTGATCGGGGCTCAGGCCAACGACAACCTGGCCAGCAACCACTCCAAGCGTCGCCGGAACAGCGCCGTGTTGCCGCACGATCCGCTCGACTGCGAGCGCCGTCTCGACGTTCACCGGGTACGGCATTCCATGCGCAATGATCGTCGACTCGAGCGCCACCACCGGAGAGCCGTCATCAAGCGCCTGTTGAACACGCGCGTCTATTACGAAGCGATCCCTTCTCATGCACTCCTCGAGACAGCCAGTTTGAAAATCGTCCAGATAATTTTCCAGCCTGCACGCAGACTCGCAGCCAAGTTGCCTGACACCTTGTTCTCTCCGGCGGCGCGCACCTTTGAGGAGACCGGAACCTCGAGGATCCGCAAGCCATGCTGGAGGGCCCGCATCTGCATCTCGATGGTCCACCCGTAGTTGCGATCCTTCATTCCCAACCGCCGCAGCGCCTCTGTTCGAATCGCGCGGAAAGGCCCCAGGTCGGTGTACCGGAATCCGTAAATCCATCGAACCAAGGTGCACGCCACCATGTTGCCGAACTCCTGATGGGGCAATAACGCTCCAGGTTCGGCATGGCCTAATGTGCGGGAACCAATTACGAGGTCCGCGCGTCCTTCCCAAATAGGAGAAAGCAGACGTTCGGCCTCGCGCGCGTCTTCGGAGGCATCCGCTTGCATGAAAACGACGGCCTCGCACTGTGGCAGCAATTCCCGAATGGCTCGCAGACATGCCGCGCCGTATCCTCGTTCGGGCTCGCTGACGACAACGGCTCCGTGCCGGCGGGCAATATCGGCCGTGCGGTCCGTCGAGCCGTTGTCGGCGACGATAATGGTGTCAAACAATCCGGCGGGGATTTCCGACAACATCCTGCCGAGCACGTCCTCTTCGTTGAGCGCCGGTATGATGAGCGTGGTTGATCGGCGGCTGACCCTCATGCTGTAATGAAGAATCATTCCTCCGGGCTTAGGAGTACCGATCGATGAATGAAGAGACCGGCAGCCCCTCGACGGTTGCACCAGTTGCCGCTGTTCCCGATCACGCCCCCGCTCCACCGCAAAAATCCGCGCTCGCCATGACGCTGTTCTGGCTGCGCGACTTGATGCTGTCCGTGGTGATTGCCATCGTGGTGATCCTCTTTCTTTACCAGCCGGTGAAAGTAGAGGGGACCAGTATGATGCCGTCGCTGGTGGACCAGGAGCGCATCTTCATCAACAAGTTTGTTTACAAGTTCGGCATCGGAGATATCCAGCGCGGCGACATGATTGTCTTTCATTTCCCGGCCGATCCATCGAAATCGTACATCAAGCGCGTGATCGGCCTGCCAGGCGACACCATCGCCGTGGAAGACGGCGTTGTCTATGTCAACGGGAAACGCCTGGATGAGACGTACGTTCCTGACGAGTATCGTGACCGGCAATCCATTCCTCTGCTGCGAGTGCCTCCCGAACATTACTACGTCCTCGGCGATCACCGCACCTCGTCGAACGACAGCCGCGCCTGGGGACCTGTGCATCGCCAGTACATCTACGGAAAGGCCGTCTTCGTGTACTGGCCGCTGGAGAAAATGGGCATCCTGCGGTAAGCCCTTCCATCTCATTTGCGCCCCAGGAGCCAGAACACGAGGCTCAATGCGAGGCTGATCAGCAGACTGGTCATCAGGGGGAAATAGAACACCGTGTTCTTACCCTTGTAGACGATGTCTCCCGGCAGCCTCCCGATGCGGAACGGCAGCCGTCCCCCGAGCATCAACAACAGCCCAACCCCTGCGATGAGGAGCCCAAGGATGACCAGCGACCGTCCCAGCCCTTCCATGCCCTATACCGAATAGCTCCGGCCCCGGTGCATTCCCAGCAGTATCTGGAACAGCCGGTGGCCGATCAGTTCGTGCAGCGTGAGCAGTTCCTTGTTCGCCTCAGTGATTTCGCGCACGTCTTTCGTATCCGTCACCACGCCGCCTGCCTTCAAGGCGTCAGTAGCCTCCCGGATCACCGGATCTTCCATCACCTCGCCGGCCATCTCCCAGAGCGAGATGAACCGGTCCACCGCAGTGGGGAAACTCACCGCGAACACTCCATAATTGCTCGTCGTGCGCGGCGGTTTATAGTCCAGATTGAAGGGACCGCTGTAGCCGTGGCTGCGCAGCAGCACCAGCACATTCAGCCAGTCGAGCGGATTAATCAGGCCCACCGCGATGTCCACATCGTGCTTCAGACGGTAGCCGTCATTGATGTCAAAATGCCAAAGTTTGCCGCATAACAGCGCCCGCGCCAGCGCCGCCCGCGGAGCCGCGCCCCACATCAGTTCATGCAGGTATTCCGGATTGAGCCCCACCATGTCCGGGTGCGCCAGCAAGCCCGAGGAGATGAACGCCAGCATTGCGTCCGAAGTAGGCAGCAGGATCTCGGCCTGCGGTTCGAACGGCTTCGCCTCGAGGCAATGCTTCAGGGTGGGGCGGCCCATCTTCGCGGCGATCTCGATATCCGCCGCGCAGGCGGCATTGAGCCCCTCGGCATACCAGCGCAGCGTTTGCGTCTCTTCGACAGCGCCCTGAATCTGATAGCCGAGCGAACCAGGCCAATAGACGGCGTAGCGCGCTCCCAACTGATGGCCGATCTTCACGGTGTTGGCGAGCCGCGAAGCAGCGTATTCCCGTACACTGCCGGCCTCGGCCGCCGGTCCTGCCGCGAACACAGCGTGGTAAAACGTCTCGGTCGTCACCATCGAACAAGCGACGCCGTTTTCCCGCAGCGCCTTTCCGATTCGCTCCACGATGGCATCCTGCTCCGCGGTGAACAGCGCGTCCGCCGGGATGACGTCGGTGTCGTGCGTGGTCCAGTGGCCGATGCCGATCTCAGCGTAGCGGCGAATCACTTCCTCGAAACTCACGGGCTTTCGGGTAGGCGCATGAAACAAAGCCTGTCCCTCATAGGCAGCCGCCCATTGCGGGCCGGAGATGAAGTGCTTGCGGCGCTGCTCCGGCGTGTAGCTGCCACCGCAGGCTCGGGCGAGGCGATCGACCAGGGATCGTTGCTCGGAAACGGGTATCGGCTTCATGGGTGAACCTTCATGATAGCGTTCTCCCGCCGGTGGGAAACCGCGCCGGGGCTCAGCGCGCCACTCACCTCACCTCCGGCCAGTATTGGGGCATCCCGGTCCAGGAGTGGTAGAGTGGACTGGACTGATGCCGCGTCGCAAGAAAGAACCGGGCAGAAAGGGGAGCAAGACCCCGCTCCGTTGGTTTGATAGATTCGGACCTCGTTCACCGGACCCGGCGGAATGCCCCGACTGTGGTTCGGGATCGATCCTTCGGATCTGCTACGGTCTGCCGGGGCGCGAGATGAAGGAGAAGGGGCGCCGCGGCGAAATCGTCCTCGGCGGATGCATGGTCCGGACGCCGCGTTGGTATTGCAAGAACTGCCTGCACCGGTGGCCGGAAGACCCACCGCCTGAGGCGTTGAACGGAATACCGGAGTGGCAGGAGAAGCACGTTGCGGAGAAGGTCGCTGAGTTCGCGGCGCTGACAGCGGAAGCGGCGGAGAAGCCGCCTCCGGACGAACCCGTGGTCGAGAACTACTGGGAGCGCCGGGACGGGCGGAAGGTCTTCGTGGTCCGCTTTCCCTGGGGGAAGATGCGGCTGGAGAAGCGTTCCCATCTCGTGCCGCTTGGAGGAACGGCGGTGTACGAAGTCATCATGGGATTCCCTCCGTTTGGAGTCGACTACTCCCGCTCGCATCATCTGGCCCAACTCGCCGCGGTTCGTTTCGAACACCGCCCTCCTGCCTAGGTATGATGGATGCTCACCATGAATCGCCGCGCCGCTTTTCGCTCTCTGATGGGTTTCGCCGCCGCCTCGCCGCTTTTCGCGCAGAACCCTCCTGAGGATGACGTGATGGGCCCGGTCAACATCCACGAATTCGAAGCTGTTGCCAGACGCAAGCTGCACAAGATGGCTTACGATTTCATCGCCGGAGGCGTGGAGGACGAACTCACCCTGCGCGCCAATCGCGAGGCCTACAAACATTGGTATCTCGTGCCGCGCGTCATGACCGACGTGAGTGAGGTCGACACATCGTTGGAACTCTTCGGCGCCAGGGTTCCTTCGCCCATCCTGGTGGCGCCCACAGGAGGCAAGAACCTCGTCCTGCCCAACGCGGAAGCCGTCGTCGCTAAAGCATGCGCCAAGACGAACACACTCTTTTGCACCGGAAGCGGAGCCGAACGCGCCGTGGATGAGGCAACGGCGAACATCCACTGGTGGAGCAACACCATCGGCCAGGCGAACAAGAAGGACGCGCAAGGCTACGCCCGCCGCATCGAAGACCGCGGCGCCAAGGCCATCACCGTGACGGTGGACAACCAATACCAATCCAACCGGGACCGGAACAACCGGAACCGGTTCGACTACGGCTACATGGCCACCGGGGTGCCGGCGGGCGGCGAAAAACCCAAGCCGCGCAATCCGGCCCTTGCCGCGCACTGGCAGCCGCATACGCCCAACCTCACCTGGGATTACATTGATTGGCTTCGCTCCGCCTCCAGCCTGCCTGTCATTCTCAAGGGAATCCTCAGCCCGGAGGACGCCGAAACGGCAGTCAAGCACGGCGCGAGCGGCATTATTGTTTCGAACCACGGCGGACGCCAACTTGACGGCGTCATCGCCACCATCGATGCCCTCCCGGACGTTGTGGACGCGGTGGGAGGCAAGGTCCCGGTTCTCATGGATGGCGGGTTGCGGCGCGGCAGCGACATCCTGAAGGCGCTCGCTCTCGGCGCGAAGGCTGTCCTCGTCGGCCGCCCGCCGCTATGGGGGCTCGGAGCATTTGGCCAACCCGGCACGGAGCGCGTCCTGTGGATGCTCGGAGCGGAACTCAAGCTCTCCATGGCGCTTGCGGGAAAGGCGAGCCTCGCTCAGATCGACCGCAAACTGGTAAGGCGCATCGGATGATCGGGCTGTTCCTTTTGATCGCCATCTCGCTTTCGGCGCAGGAAATCGGTAAGCTCTGCGCCCCATGCCATGCCGAGTATGTTGCCGACCTCAAAACCCACAAGCATTCCGCAAAGGGCATCGGATGCGAGGTCTGTCATGGATCGAGCCAGCAGCATCGCAATGCCGCCGGCGCAACTGCTCCGGACCGCGTGGCCGCTCCCGATGAAGTCCCCGCCCTTTGCGGCGGCTGCCACGGCGCGCAGCGCAAGGAGTATGAGCCCAGCAAGCACGGAGTGCTCGTACTGGCGCGCGGCAAGGCCCGTGCGGCCAACTGCGGCACGTGCCATGGCGTCCACAGTCCGCGCACCGCCGCGGCAATGGAACGCCAGTGCGCCCGCTGTCACGCCTCTCTGCCGGAAGCATGTAGCAAACCGGTCACGGCAATTTCAGGGAAACTCCGCTGCGCGGTCTGCCACTCTCCGCACACCCTGGCGCGTCTCACTCCACGCGGTTCAACGCCTTGATGCGGAAGTAAGGCTTGTCCTTCTCCGCGGGATCCTGCACGAACTCCTGGCTCGTCTTCGCCGGATCATAATCGCGCCAGAGCCATGTCATCTCTTCCGCCATTTCCACGTTGCCGCCGTTGCGCGAATGCGTCCCGTTGCCCCAGGACATGTGGAAGTCGTATCCCTGCATTTTGAACGAATTCACCAGCGCCAGATTCGTCGCGGGCCACGAACCGTGATCGTTCTCGAGATCCCCGAATCCATCCTGCATCCACACGCGGATGTTCTTCCTCGGCGACTTGCGGATCAGGTAGGGGAAGATATAGCCGCCATCCTTCTCCGTCAGCCCGTCGCTTGCCCGGCGCGGCCATTGGATGCTTGTGAAACTCCCGATGCGCAGCAGCACGCGGCTGAAATCCGCCGTCCGCCACCACGCGGCGTTGAACGCGCAGATCGCCCCGGAAGAATCCCCTGCAATCGCGCGGCTGTAGCCGTCCGTGCGCAAAGAGTACGTCTTGCCCACCTCCGGCAAAATCTCCTCGAGCACATACCGCGCGAAACGGTCATCCACGGAATCGTACTGAATACTCCGCATGCGGCGGCCGTTGCGGATTCCCGGTGACACCAGCACCTGCACGATGACCGGGATCTTCTTTTCGTAGGTCAGATTGTCCCAGACGTTCTGCGCCCGTGAGCCGGAGTCCCGGTGGATGTGCACCTCACCATCCGTCCAGAACATCACCGCCGCCGGGGTTCCTGCTTTGTATCCGGCGGGGGTGTACACCCAATAGTCGGCTGCCATCCCGTCGTAAATCCGGCTGGTGTGTGTTTTCTTCTCAGATAGCGTCCCCATGGGCACTCCGGGCTTCAGATAGTGGGATTCGCTGTACGCCATCACATCCGTGTGACCACCGAAGTCTTTCCCATCCACTACGTAGTGAAAGTTGTGCGTGCGGCTCGTCTTCAGCTTCGCTGCCGCCGCCCACCGGTTCGCCGTTCCCTTCACCTTCCACATCCTCGGGCCTGGCTCATCGTTGATCACCAGCCGCGGCTCACTCGCCGCCTCCACCACAAACACGAAATCCGGCCCCTTCGCCAGGTAGGCGGCGCCTTTGCGGACGTCCTCATCCTTCAGAGCGTTTTGGAGCGCCGGGCCAAGCTGGGCGGATTTCTTTTGCGCCATCGAGAGTATCTCTTCCACCGGCACGCTTTGCGCGAAACCGGCCGCGCAAACATAGAGAAAGATGCTGAGTGTTTTCATGAAATCCGCATCTTATCACTTCGTGTATAATTCCACGAAAAGGTAGATTCTCATTGCCCGTCACTCCTGGTTTTCAATACGATCTGTTCGTCAGCTACGCCCATCGCAATGACGCCGCCTGGAGAGAAGGGGGCACGGGGTGGGTCACCGAGTTCGTGCGGACACTGAAAGCCGAACTCGAGGCGAAGAGCCGCGATTTCCGCATCTGGTTTGACCCTCAACTCCGCACCGGCGATGATTTCCATCTCGCCATCGGCTCCGCCATCGCCGAAAGCGCCGTTTTCCTTGCGGTCCTTTCTCCCGCCTACGACGATTGCCCCTACTGCCGGAAGGAGGTGGTACAGTTCCGTGAGCAGCGCAATCCCTCTTTCGGGATGCGCGTCGGCACGCTGAGCCGCATGCAGGGGCTGGTGCTCGATGAAATCGCCGATGAGCGATGGCCTCCGGAACTGCGCGCCACTTCACCGTACCGTTTCTATGAGGGTTCCGTGCGCTTCGGAAAACCGCCCGAACCCGATGAGAAGCACCCTTACGTCCAAGGGTTGTTCAAGGTGCGTGATTCCATCTGGGCAGTGATCGAGGAAATGCGTCTTCAGAAGCAGCGCGGCACCGCCATTGAACACGCTTATGATGTGCAATCCATCTCGACGAACGGAGTCCCGGCTGTCTACCTGGCTGACGTGGCTGATGACCTCTATTACAAACGCGATAGCCTGCGTTCTTCCCTTGGCCAGTTGAATGAATTCGCGGTGCTCGATCTGGGAGAAGCCGCTCCGCCCTCCGGACCCGCCGTCCTTTCCGTCCACCTGTTCTCGAGGTTTCCCAGCCGCCCGGCGCCGGGTAAATCCCTTCCCTTGCCCCGCCTGCAACTGGAGGCTGCCCTCGCCGCCAACCCCGCTCGGCGGCCCCTTGTCTGGATAGCGCGCGACCTCGATCCGAAAGACGCGGAAACCGATTCCCACCGCGAGTTCCTCGAGTCTCTTCTCAATCACACCGGCATCGAACTGCTGCGCACCGGATTTGAAGATCTGAAAGACGAAATCCAGAAGCGGGTGCGGCCGAAAACCAGTCCGCTCGCCAAGACAGTGAGACGAACACGCGAGGATCCGATCGTCCACATCTGGCATCAGACCGCCCAAACCTCGCCCATCGTTCCGTTGAAGCAAATCCTCAAAGAAAACCATTGCGGTATCTCGGTCTTTCCCTACGAATCCATGCCGCCGGAAAAGCTCCAATCGAAACTGGCTTTCTGCGACGGCCTGGTGGTCCCCTACACGACGGAGTCGAAATCCTGGGCTGAGGACGTCATGACGGAGGCTTTCCAATTGCGCCGGCGCGAAGAGCGCCCACTGGCTTTTGCGGCCGTCGAACTTCCTCCCGGCTCCCAGGGTGAGTTCAACTTCGAGCACGCCCGCGTCGTTCCCGTTCGCGGCACTGCCACGGGGCAGTTTCAAGGTATCGATCAATTCCTTGCCAAATTGGAGGAGGAGGATGTCTAGCGCATCCGTCCTCTCCAAAGAGAACCCCTTTCCCGGGCTGCGCCCCTACGAGGAAGAGGACGCCGATTGGTTCTTTGGCCGCGGCGGCGAGATCAACGAACTGCTCAAGCGCCTGCGGCGCGTTCACTTCCTCGCCGTCGTCGGCCCTTCCGGCTGCGGAAAGTCGTCTCTCATCAAAGCCGGCGTCCTGCCTGGAGTACGTGACGGCTATCTCGACGCGGAATGGAAGATCGCCTCGATCCGTCCGGGCGAGAAGCCAATGGATAATCTCGCCGCCGCACTGTCCGCCATGCTTGGCGGCGACATCCCGGCTATCCGCCGGAAATTGGACGCCGGCTGCCTGGGCATTGTAGAGGCGTGGAAGGAGCAGAAATCGGACACCAAAGTCCTGGTTCTCGTCGATCAGTTCGAGGAGCTGTTCCAGTTCGTGCAACGCCGGGGCGATCCGGCGCAGGAGGAAACAAAGGCTTTTCTCAAGCTGCTTCTCACCGCGGCCGCGGCGGAACCTTCCATCTACATCATCCTCACCATGCGCGTCGAATGGCTGGCCGAATGTGCCTCCTACATGGGGCTCAGCGAGGCTATCAACGAAGGGATCTATCTGGTCCCGCAAATGAGCCGGCGCCAGTTTCAACAGGTTATCCTTGGGCCCGTCGAAGCCGCCGGCGGCACGATCGTATCTTCACTCCTCGATCGGCTTCTCAATGACCTTGACAACCGCACGGATCAATTGCCTGTCCTCCAGCACGCTCTCATGCGAATCTGGAGCCGCCACGCGCCCGGATCCGCGCTCGACATTTCGATCTACGAGGCCGCCGGCACGTTGTCCCGCTGCCTGTCGGATCATGCCGAAGAAATCTTCGCCGAATTGAGTTCTGATCAGCAAAAGACGGCGGAGTGCCTCTTCCGCTCCATCACGCAAGTCTCGAAGAGCCGGAAAACGCGGCGTCCGCGGCCTCTCAGCGAGGCTGCGCCAGGATCGCCTCCGGAGCAGGTGAAATCCGTCGTGGATGCCTTCCGCCGTGAAGGACGATCGTTCCTTGTCGTCACGCCGGGACCCCTACAACCAGATTCCATCGTCGACATCTCCCACGAAGCCCTGATCCGTCAGTGGAGGCGCCTCAACCAGTGGGTGGACCGGGAGGCTGAAGTCCAGGCAAGAATCACGCGGCTCCGCGAAACCGCTGCCGAATGGGACCATGAGGGACGAACGAACCGCGATCTGCTCTACCGCGGCACGGTCCTTCAGCAGGCATGGGAACTTCGCCCTCTGCTACTTCGCGACGGCGCCGCCGGGGCCTTTCTCGACACCAGTCGCCGGCGTCAGCGCCATCTGGGGTTTCTCAAGATCGGCCTCGTGATCGCATTCTTTTTCTTGATTCTCGGCTGGGGTGTGAGCACTCTCAGGGAAAAGGCAGCCGACGCGGACCTGGCCCGGCAACAAGCAGAGTTCAGCGCCCAACAAGTCCAACGGGAGCAGGAACACGCCAAGGAAATCGCCGATCTTCTCGCCAGGCTCGCCCTCAAGGAACAGAAGCGTTCTCCACAACTCTACGCCTCCATTCAAGCCTCGATCGAAAAACTCCAGGCCAAGCGGATCTACCTGCAATACCCCTTGAAAGATCAGATCCCGGCGGTGATGAACGTACAGTCCGCGCTCAACAAAGCCGGCTACGATGTTCCCAAACCCGAGTTTGTCGGCGGCAAAGCCCCGCCGCAGTCACAGGTCCGCTACTTCTATGCCAAGGACAAGAGTGAAGCGGAGAAGATCGCCGGACTCCTCCACGATCGCCTCCATGGAGGCATCGCGGCGCATTTCATCGCCAACACGAAAAACGTCGTGCCCGTGGGCCAGTTTGAAATCTGGTTCTCCCTTTCCGCCTTCTCTCGCGCCGCCGATTAGCCTGCCCTATTCCGGCACAAAGAAATCCGTCTGCAAGTGCTTCGACGGATCTACCGCGTACTTGGAAAAATCCTGGTAGCCGTGATCGGCGAGCAGCGTTTCGTCAATGTAGAAATGCCCGGTGAAGGATCTCGCCGGTTGCGTCAGGATCAGGTGGGCAGCGTCGGCCATGATCTCCGGTTTCCGGCTGCGGGCGATCATCCGCTCGCCGCCCACGATGTTCGCCACCGCCGCCGTGGCAATCGTGGTCGCGGGCCAAAGCGCATTGACGGCAATGCCGTCGCCGCGAAACTCCTCGGCCATTCCCAGCACGCACAGGCTCATCCCGAATTTCGCAATCGTATAGGCAACATGCGGGGCAAACCACTTGGCGTGCAACTCGAGCGGCGGGGAGATGTTGAGGATGTGGGGATTGGCGCTTTTCTTCAAATGCGGGATACACGTTTTGCTCACCAAAAAAGTTCCGCGCGTGTTGATGGAGTGCATCAGGTCGTAGCGCTTCATTTCCGTGTCCAGCGTGCCTGTCAGGGAAATCGCGCTGGCATTGTTCACACAGATATCGATTCCCCCAAAAGTCTCCACACACTTGCCCACGGCCGCCGCCACCTGGTCTTCGAACCGGATATCACAAGCGAGCGGAAGCGCCCGGCCTCCCGCCTGCTCAATCTCTTTGGCCGCGGTGTAGATGGTGCCCGGCAGTTTCGGATGCGGTTCGGTGGTCTTGGCTGCCACTGCGATATTCGCCCCGTCCTGCGCCGCGCGCAGGGCGATCGCCAGTCCAATGCCCCGGCTGGCCCCAGTAATGAAAAGCGTCTTCCCCTCGAGAGAGCCCATCGGCATGAGCATAGCTTAGAACGCGGACTCGTGCTGAACCGGGCGCGCGGTTATGATATCTTCACCCAAGGGGCTCCCTATGCAGAAATTCGTGTCTCTTTTTATCTTCCTGCCGTTTTGCCTCCCCGCGGCTCCGGCCACGTTTTCCAAAGATGTCGCGCCCATCTTCTATCAGCGCTGCGTCACCTGCCACCGTCCCAACAACATCGCCCCTATGTCGCTCATCGAATACAAATCGGCGCGGCCCTGGGCGAAGTCCATCCGCGAATCGGTGCTCAAGCGCAAGATGCCGCCGTGGTTCGCCGATCCGCGGTTCGGCCATTTCTCCAACGACGCACGGCTCTCGGAGAAAGAGATCGATTTGATCAAGTCCTGGGTGGATGGCGGCTCTCCGGAAGGCGATGCGAAGGATCTGCCGCCGGTACCAAACTTTGCCGAAGGCTGGCAGATCGGCAAACCGGACATCGTCATCGACATCGGTGAGGATCACAAAGTTCTCCCCGGAGAAGACTCCTACGACCACTTCATTGTCGAAACCCACTTCAAAGAGGGCAAGTGGATCCGCGCCGCCGAGATCAAGCCTGGTAATCGCCGCGTCGTCCACCACGTGCACGTGCTCCTGGTGCAGGACGACCTCACCAAGATGGAAGCGGCCTCGACGCGAAACATGCCTTCGCTCCAGCAGTTCCTCATCAAGGAAGGCAAGCTCACGCACATTCGCCAGGATGCCCCGGTGGTGAACGATGGCTGCGACGCCAACGCGCCGGATCTACCCTTCCTGCATGGATTTCAGGAGGGCGGCCTGGCGGCGTTCCTCCCCGGGCGTCCGCCGGATATCTTCCCCGACGGAACGGCCAAATGGATTCCGCCTGGGGCCAAGCTCGAGTTCGTGATTCATTACGCAAAGATCCCCGGCAAGGTGGAGACGGATCGCACCAGTATCGGCCTCTACCTCGCTCCGGAACCTCCGAGAATTCCGTTGCGCCGCATGGATCTTCGGAACTTCTTCTTTCAGATCCCCGCCGGAACCGCCGCGCACGAAGTCAAACGCTGCTACACCTTCGAGAAGGACACACTGCTTCTCTCCTTTACCCCGCACATGCACTATCGCGGCAAGGACATCACCTACGATCTGATTCATTCCAACGGAAAACGCGAGACGCTGCTCGCCGTTCCCCGCTACGATTTCAACTGGCAACTCGTCTACCGGTTGAGGGATCCGGTGCGCGTGGAAAAGGGCGCCACCCTCGTTGTGAGCGCCCATTATGACAACAGTCCCAACAACCGGGCCAATCCTGACCCCGCGAAAACGGTTCGCTGGGGCGACAAGAGCGAGGAGGAGATGATGACCAGTTGGATCGAGTTCCTCGAGCCTCCGCTCCCCGCCGTTGCCGAAACGGGCCGCCGATAACTCATTGGTCCACAATCGCCGCAACGATCGTCCCTCAAAATGCGTTTAACGGTATAGGGAGCTTGACGTGAAGACCATTGTTGCTTTCATCGCAGGAGCCGTTGTGGCGGGCGGCATTGCTTTTATTGCACTCCGAAAGAACGCCCCTTCCGAACCGGAGCAGACAGCGGCCGCGACTCAACCGGCGCAGCCTCAAGCAGCACAGGAAGCCCCGCCGCAACCGGCAGCACCTCCGCCGAGCCCCACCCGCAGCTACGAACCGGCGCCGGTTTCCAGGCCCGCCAGGATCGTGAAAAAGCAACTGGCGCCCCCTCCAGAAGCCGCCCCTTCAGTCCAGGAAAAACCCGCTGAGTCCGCCGCGGCGCCCGCAGCCCCGGCAATTCCCCAGCCTGCGCCGCCCGTCGCCCAAACCCCTCCCGAGCCGCCGGCGCCGCATCCGCAGATACTCAGACCCGAAACTCCTGCTACCCCTCCCGAGCCAAACCGGGTTACTCTCATTGCGGGCACGCTTATCCCCGTCCGTTTGGCTCAGACCTTGTCGAGTGACCGTGTGCAGACAGGTCAAACCTTTCAAGCCACGCTCGATCAACCCTTGATCGTCGACGGTTTCGTCATTGCTGAGCGCGGAGCGCGCGTCGAAGGAAGAGTAACCGAGGCGGAAGAAGCAGGCCGAGTCAAGGGAGTTTCTCATCTCGCCCTCGAGTTGACGCGAATCAACACCTCCGATGGCCAAAGGGTGCCTATTTCCACATCCCCCTACGCGAGAGAGGGAGAACAGACGCGCAAATCCGATGCTGCCAAGGTCGCCGCGGGCGCCGGCATCGGCGCCGCGCTGGGGGCCATTTTCGGCGGTGGGAAGGGAGCCGCCATCGGGGCCGCCTCCGGTGGCGCCGCCGGGACCGGGGTGGTTCTGACCACCCGCGGGAAGCCGGTGGTGCTCTCTGCTGAAACTCGCATCTCCTTCAAACTAAAGGCCCCAGTCACGGTCACCGAGCGGCGCTAGGCTTGTTTGGCGCTGACCGATTATTGACCAAACGGTCAATAGGATTTGTCTTACCTATCGCTGTAACATAGAAAACAGCTAGCTTACTCCACAAAAAGGATCTGTCATGTCTATGTTACAGCCCGTCAAGGCCGAATCCCTGAGCGCTCAAGTTGCAGAAACCATTCGTGAGGCGATATTTCGCGGAGAGTTGAAACCCGGTCAGGTGCTCCGTGAACTTGGTCTCGCAAAGAGTCTACGAGTCAGTCAAGCTACCGTGCGCGAAGCATTGTCTCACCTCGAACACTATGGCCTTGTGGTTCGCACCCCAAACCGCAGTACCTCCGTAACCAGCCTTTCTCCCAAGGAAGTCAAGGATCGCATGAAGGTCTGGGTGGCCCTGGAAACGCTGGCGTTCACGGATGCCTCGAAACGCATCAATGAAGGTGAACTAAGAGAGATTGAACAGCTTAGCGCCGCAGTCTCCTCTGCCATCGCCTCCCGGGACCCCTATGAAGTGATGAATGCGGACCGCGTGTTCCATCAGCGGATCTGGGAAATGGCCGGCAACGCCTCCCTGACCCTTATTCTGGACCAACTCACCACTCCCGTGTTCGCATTCCTGCGAGGCAATCCCCAAGCCGGTTCCTCCGAACCTATGTCCCACAATTCCCTGGTGCAGGCGATCCGAAGCCGGGATCAGGACAAGATCGCGGCTGCCGTCGCACGGCACATTGAAGGTCCGGCTTCTACCGCGCCCGAGATGCGTGCGCAGGAAGTACCTGTCCGGGCCGAATCCACCATCACCCACTAGCCACTCCGGCAACCCCGAGGCAAAAGCCGCGGACCTCATGTTCGCGGCTTTCGTCATTCCCGGCAGAATTTCGCCACGCTTCAAGAGACAGGAACATTCCCCGCCGCGCAAGCGTATACTCAGTGTCTGAGGAAGCCAGCCATGCCGGCTCCGATTTCCGCACTTACGATCTTCGCGCCAACGGCGGAGCGACGGTCGGCCAGCGCTCAGGAAAGATTATGTCTACCCATGTGAAGGTCCTAGGAATCCTACACCTCGTCTTCGGCGCCGGCGGCCTGCTGATTGGCCTCCTGCTCTTCGCTATCTTCGGTGGAATCGCCGGCCTCGTGGGCGCAGTTGGCCATAACGACGACGCCTGGATTGCCATTCCCATTCTTGGCACCATCGGCGTCATTGTCCTGCTGGTCCTCGTGATTCTATCCCTGCCCCATCTCATCGCCGGCATTGGACTCCTGCGCTTCAGTTCCTGGGCCCGTATCCTGACGATCGTGATCTCCGCCCTCGAGTTGCTGAACGTCCCATTCGGCACCGCGCTGGGCGTCTACGGACTGTGGGTCCTACTGTCGCCGGGAAGCGAACAGCTTTTCACACGCCAACCTGCCGCCTTGTACCCGCGCCATCCCTGAGGCTTTTTCTTCTTCTGGTCCCGCCAACCGGCGGTAGCACATCCGCACATTCCGTTCCCAGCGGGGGAAGCGTTCTGTTGCAGGACCCGCGCCAATCATTATCGAGCAACGGTACGTGGAATGGCGCAGTTTCCGGAGCCCACATTTCTCAATAAACGAATTTCAGCGCCAACTGAGCCTGCCGTGGAATGTTCGCCTGGCTGCTCACCACTCCAAACGTCGCAGTCCCGAACTGCATCCCCGCTACCCCGAACCGGCGATGGTTCATCGAGTTGAAGAACTCGGCCCGAAACTGCACGTTAAATCGGCCCTCATGTCCGAACCGGTTGTTCTTGAACAGACCGAAGTCCAGGTTGTTTGTGCCGTCCCACCGCACATCCGGTAGCGTCCGTGGAGCCGTCCCGTAAGTGAACGGCGCCGGCTGGCTGAATGCGGAGGTGTTGAACCACCTGTTCAACCGGTCCACCGGATTGCCGCTCAGCGCCGCGCTCTGCCCGTTGTTGTTGGGCCTTGAGTTGCTGCTGTAGGACCCATAAACATCGGTGACTGCGTTGAATGTGCCGGTGAGATTCGTCGGCGTTGCCACTGCTACGGGCGTCCCGCTTTGAGCTGTATACACGCCGGTCACCTGCCAGCCCGAAACCACGCGGTCCGCGGGGCCCAGATTGTTGAGCAGCCGCCGCCCTTTTCCGAATGGAACCTCCAGCGTGAAATTCAGCACCAGCCGTTGTGGCACATCGGCCACGGCCAGCGAGCGGTCCAGGCGCCGGTTATTGGGGTCCATGAACCCCATACTGGTCCCCTGCGCGCCGCCTTCGAGCCAGTCCGACCGGCTCTCCGTGTTTCCCATCGCTTTGCTGATAGTGTAGGCCATGCCAATAATAGAGGCGCCGAACCGCTTGTTGAATTGCATCTGGAACGAGTGGTAATTCGAATGCCCCAACGGCTGGCCTTCGACATACAGGGTCTGAAACTGCGGGAACGGCCTCAGCAATTGAGCCCGCTGCACCGTGGGAAGTGACAGCGGGCCGCTGGCCACCACGCTCGCGAACGGGTTCGGAACCAGCGCCTGCAGCGACGCCCCCTGGCTGAGATACGTATCAGGAAGCTGGTTCATCTGGCTTGCCCAGTTTGCCGGAAGCCCCACTCCCACACTCCCCGCGTATAGTGCCTCAATTACCATCTCCCTGCCCAGCGAGTGCTGGATGTCGAAGTTCCACTGCTGCATATACCCGGCGTGGAAATCCCGCTGGTTGGCGGCGGCGTTTTGCCCAATCAAGGTATTCAACCCGGCAGCGTTTCCGGGAGGGTCGAGAATTCCCTTCGGAAACGGGTTATCGAGTTTGTCATATGGCGTGTTGCCATTGTCCAGAGAAGCTACTGCCTGCGTGCTGATCGCCCAGGCGGGAGCCCGCACGTCGCCCGTCACTTCCGTCGTCGCAGCGGGAATCCAGAACAGCCCGTATCCGCCGCGGATGACCGTGTTCGGAAACAACTGGTAGGCGAAGCCCAACCGCGGACCGAACTGCTTCTTGTACAGATCGTAAGGGGAGCGCTGGCTGTCAGTGGCGAAGCGAAACCCGCCCACCAGGTTCTGCCCCACCTGCTGGCTGATGGGTAACTGCGCCGTAGGGTCGAACCACATCTTGCGGTTGTAGCGCTCGGTGATGGGGAACTCCAGACCATATTCCAAACCAACGTTCAAGGTAAGTTTCCGCGTCATCTTCCAGTCGTCCTGGATAAAGGTGCCCAGATATCTCCGCTGGTTGGCGAGACGCTGGCTTTTCGCCACCGAAGCACTTGCCATGTACCCCATCAGGAACGAAGCAAACGGGGTGCCGCTGTTGACATCCAGCCGCTGCGGATTCAGCGCGCTCATCTGGCTGCTGAACTGAAAGGCAGGTTCGAAGGAGTTCTGTTGGAACTGATTGAGTTGCTGCACGCGGTAGTCACCGCCGAACTTCACGCTGTGCGACCCGTGCACCCATGTCATGGAAGCCCGCTGCCCCCAACTGTTCAAATCCACCAGCGTCATGCCGGCGGAGGCGGAACTGCCGACCGGCGTCAGAGCACCGGAGAAGTTGAATGCCGGGAACGCCTTGATCTGCGTCGCGTCTGCCAGCGACTGCGGGAAGCCCAGTTTCGTGATGTCAAAGCCCAAAGCATAAGGGATACTCGGCGAGTCGTAGCGGGCAAAGCCGCTGTGCAACTCCAGAATCAGCCCCGGGTTCAGTACCGCCGTGGCCGAAACCGTAGCGTGGTTGCGCGCGTACGTAGCCTGCCTGGTCAGGTTGACGCCGTACCCCAGCGGATCAATATTCGTCTGCGCCGCCCAAATCCGCGAGTAGGTGCCGAACAGCTTCCACTTGTTGCTCAAATTGTGATCCAGTTTGGTCACAATCTGGTGTTCGGTATTCCCGTTGCCTCCCACGGTCGCGTAGTTGTTGACGTTGGTCACCGGGTTGCCCGCAGCATTCGGCAAAGGAAATACCTGGGTCACGTTACCGGCAACTCTGCTGATTCGCGAGGCGGGGATAATGTTGTCCGCAAAGGTATCGCGGACGAAGTCGCCATTTGGAAGCTGTCTCGTCGTCAACGGATCGGCAATCACCACCATGCTCCCCGCCGCGTTCAAAGTATGCGAAAAGTCGCCGGAGCGTTGGAGTGGCGTCGGCACCGAAGTGATGCTGGGCGAAGACTGCCGCAGCCGGAAATCCTCCCAATTGAAAAAGTAGAAAGTCTTGTCCTTCTTGATCGGCCCCCCGATGGAAGCGCCAAACTGGTTCTGCTTAAACGCCGGCAAGGCGACTCCGGCGCGATTGTTGAAGAAATTATTCGCGTTCAGAACCTTGTTGCGCGAGAACTCATAGACGGAGCCATGCAACTCGTTTGTCCCCGATTTGACGCTGAAATTCACTACAGCGCCGGCTGTTCGCCCATATTCGGCCGAGAACTTGTTCGTCTGCACCCGGAACTCCTGTGTGGAATCTACCGGCGGCACGAAGGAGGGCGCGTTCATCTGGGCCAGGTCGAGCGCGAGTCCCTCCACCATCACCACGTTAGCGTTCGCCAAGCCGCCATTCGAGGAGAAGTTCCCCCAGGACCCGTTCTTGCCGCCGAATCCCCCTTGAACTCGGATTCCCGGTGAGAGCGCAAGCAAATCGAGCGGGTTGCGTCCATTCAAAGGCAATTCGCTAACCTGTTGGCGGCTCACCACTGTGCCGATCGTGCTCGTGGCTGAGTCGAGTAGAACTGCCGCCGACTCCACAGTGATGCTTTCCCTGGTTTCGCCCAACTCCATCATGAAATCGATTCGCCCCACCTGGTCCACCGCCAGGTTCAAACCTTCCCGTTTCAACTGCTTGAACCCCGCTGCTTCGGCCGTTACCCGGTACCGGCCCGGAAGTAGCGCCGTGATCAGGTAGTTGCCGGCTTCATTGGTGACCGAATCCCGGGCGACGCCAGTGTCCATGTTGGTCGCCACCACTTTGGCGCCTGGCACCACCGAACCGCTGGCATCAGTTATAGTGCCCGTAAGTTGTGCGGTTTGAGTGAAAGCCGCCAGGCCGAATAGACAAAGAATTGCCGGCAGCCGGAACAAATCAGCATGTAGCTTCATGGCTAGACCTCATTGTTGTAACGGATGAGTAATTGAGTGGTCCTGCGCACTGAGCGCAAGCCACGCACCAGGGCGAGGCATCCTGCCCGAGTTCGAATCTTTCGGCCGGCGCTTTAACCATCAACACGCCGCGCATGATTCTTCTCCCTCCGGACGATTTGACGTCCTCAAATTTATACCCGTGCCTGGTGAAAGTCAACGACATAATTCACGATTGTCGCGGCAAAGTAGGAATATCGCGTTTCGAACTTGCCTTTGAGGCGCGCGCGCATTACTACCTCTCCCGGCGGTGAAGCAGATGCGCGCAATGCTCGCGGACGACCCGATCAAGGAATTGCCGGCCGGAATTCATCTCCACGGTGAGGAAGAACATGTTCATCGACGGCACTTTGTCGCTGAATAGACGAAGAAATGCCTGGAGCCGGCAGAATCGCCACGATCGGCCTTCGATGTACTCTCACCGCCCTGAAAGCACCCGTCCGGTGATCCGCAGTGAACACCTGTATGGAATGTAGCCCCATGCTATTTTCATGACGATGCTTACACTGGCAGCGCTCCTTCTGACAGCCATTTCCGCAGTCTCTGCAAAGCTACGAACCGCCGCAGTCCGATCCGGACCTGCGCGCGGCTGTTGCCGCCGGTTTCAACCTGTTCCGGTGCCGCGGAAAGGAAGATCTCGACCGGGTCGCCGCGGCAGGCGCGAAAGGCTGGATGCCGGGCGCCGATCCAACTCGGCGACGACCCGAAGTTGCGCGCCGCCGTCGAACAGGTGCGGGACCGGATGGGAGTCTGAAAACCACGCGGGAAGAGATTACAAGTGATACTCCTGCTCGCGTACCAGTACGGAGCGCCGCGGGAGCACAGCCCAGGGTTGCTGTTTTAGGACCTCTCTTCGGTACTCTTCCTCCATTGAGCCGTTCCCCTCTCAGCGCTTCAATGAAGAAGGAAACAGACAGGCTGCACGTTGCAGTTCTTCCCAGGAGGATGAGGTTGTCAATGGAAATACTTCGCGCGCTCGTAATCATGGAGGATTCGCGGCTGCTCCAGGAATTCTCCGCTACCGTGACGCGCAATCACACGCTACACCTGGTTCGCAAACTGGATCAGTTCCCCGCGGCTAATGATCTCGAAAGGGTGCTCCGTTCCGTGGCTCCCCATGTGGTTTTCCTCGAGGTCGCCGGTGTAGCCCAAATCGAAAGGATGGCGGAAGTCGTCGAACGCGTCGCGCCCGGCACGCAAATGGTGGCCGTGAGCGGCGAGCGAACAGTCGATGAAATGATCGCCTGTATGCGCCGGGGAATGCGTGAGTATCTCACCGTTCCTTTCTCCTCCCAGGATCTCGAACTGATGCTCAGCCGCATCCGCGCGTTGATCGCTCAGAATCCTCCCAAACTGGAGGCATCCCAAAATATCATTGCCTTTCTTTCCTCCAAGCCCGGCTGTGGAGCCACTACCGCGGCGCTTCATACCAGCCTCGAAGTGGCGCGGCAAGGCGGCTGCCGCACGCTCCTGCTCGATCTCGACTGCCGCTCGAGCGCCCTTGACTTCATGCTCAAACTCCCCCCCCGCTACGGGTTGCGCGACGCCGTCGAGTACGCCGAAGTTCTTGATGATTCCATTTGGGAACGCATGGTCTCGCGGATTGGGAAGCTCGATCTGGTTGGCTTGGGCAGTTCGGTGTCCCGCCTCTCACTTCCGCTGGCCGCCATCGGGCGCTACCTCGAGTATGCCCGCCGGAACTATGAAGCTATTTTTCTGGATATGCCCGCCGGTTTCGACGAGCACGCCATGGCCATTCTCGAGCAGTGCACCAGCATCTTCCTAGTCTCCACACCGGAGTTGTGCGCCCTCGAAATGACCAGGCGCCGGCTCGAACTTCTCGGGCATTTCGACCTTCTCAACCCGACCCGCGTTCTCGTCAACCGCGTGCAAGCGCGTGCCGCCATCAATGACCATCTCGACGAACTCCTCGGCGCCAAGGTCTTTGCCACCATCTCCAACTCTTATGCCGTGTTGCAGAAAGCCATTCAGGACGGCAGGACCCTCGATCGCAGGTCCGCGATGGGACGCCAGTTCGCGGACCTCGCCGCGAAGTGTCTGGGGAAGGAGAAAGAAGCCCAGGAGCACGGCGGCTTCGCAGGCCTCCTGCGTGCCTTTCTTCCCGGAGCCAGGCAAACCGCTCCGAAGCAATTGGATTCGCCCAGGCCGCAAAGGCGCATTCTCATGCTGCCATCCATCCCCGAGCCGGAAGCATCGATGGCCCTCGTTCGCTACAACAGGTGAATCACAAGGGGCTTGACCGGCTCCCCGTTTCCTCCTGCCCGCGGAAAATGCATTATCCTTGCAAAGACGGCAAGGTTTTGCTAAGAAAAGAATTTTCCGCTGGGGGCGAGGGATATGAAGAAGGCACAATCTCATACGCCGAAATCTCCGGAAGTTCGGACAGCCGGCACGAAGCTTGGCGCACCGCCGCTGCGCCAGGACGCGCCGGCCACCGCCGCGCGGACACAGGCGGAGGAGTTCGATAAGGCCATGCGGCTGTTCCATCAGCGCGATTTCGCATCCGCCTTGCTGCACTTTGAAAAGTGCGCCGCGGGAGAGAACCGCGATATGGCATACACCGCAAAGCAGCATATCCGCATGTGCCAGCAGCGGATTGCCCAAAGCCAGCCGGATCTGCGCACCCCCGAGGATTTGTACTACTACGCGGTCAACCTCATCAGCCAGCGCCGGCCCGCCGATGCCGAACAAATTCTCAAGCGCGCTCTCGAGCAGTCGCCGAAATCCGATCACATCCAGTACGCGCTGTGCCTCAGCCGCGGGCTCCAGGGCGATCTGGAAGGAGCGGCCCGGCACCTCGAGACTGCCATCCGCCTCGACCCTAGAAATCGCACCATCGCTCGAACTGATCCGGATTTCCTCGAGTTCGGCAGGCAGTCCCCCGTTCGGGAAATCGTGTTTGGCGACAAGAAACTCTAGCGACCACTGAATGATGTTCCCCTCTCCACAGCCTTCATGCCAATGAAACGCAGCCCGAAGCGGCGCGCTTCCGCAAGCAAACCACTACGCATCGTCTCCATCGGCGGGGGAACGGGGCTCTCCTGTCTCCTGTCCGGCTTGAAATACTATGCGCGGCCCGAACTCGTTGATCCCGCGGCCCGCCGGCGCTACGAGTTTCCCGAAGATATGGGGCTCGAAGTCACCGCCGTCGTCACAGTCACCGACGATGGCGGCAGTTCCGGCCGCCTGCGCCGCGACTTTGACGTCCTTCCCCCGGGCGATATTCGCAATTGCATGGTGGCGCTCTCGGAAGACGAGGCGTTGCTCTCCCGCCTGTTTCAGTACCGCTTCGATGCCGGACGCGGCCTCAAAGGACACAGCTTCGGGAATCTCTTCCTTACCGCGCTCACGCAACTCACCGGGGACTTCGCGCACGCCATCAAGCTCTCTTCCGAAGTCATCGCCAGCAGCGGACGCATCTTCCCCTCCACCGCGAGAAATGTCGTGCTCGAAGCAAGGCTCGAGGACGGCTCGACGGTGAGCGGAGAAACGCGCATCAGCCGCAGCAAGACCCGCATCCGCGAGATTCTCATCAAACCGCGAAACCCGCTGCCTCTTCCCGAAACGCTGCAGGCCATCGCCGAAGCCGACCTGATCACGCTCGGCCCCGGCTCCCTGTTCACCAGCGTCGTGCCGAACATGCTCGTCCGCGGTATCCCCGAAGCCATCGAGCGCTCCGGCGCGGTGAAAGCCTACTTCTGCAACCTCATGTGGCAGCCTGGCGAGACCATGAATTTCCGCGCGTCCGATCACGTGGAAGCCATCCACAAACATGCCGGGCTTTCCTTTCTGGACTTCGTCATCGTGAACGCCAAGCCCATCGGCACGACGGCGAGGCGGAGATACGCGGCCCAGAAGGTAATGCCCGTCGAGGTCGACCGCAGGCGTCTGGAGGATATGGGACTCTGTGTTGTGGAAGAGGACATGCTCGCGCGCGCCGAAAAAGTGCGTCACGATTCGCACGTCGCCGCAGCCGTCGCCATTCGCCTGGCTCTGGTGGGGAACAGGCTGCGCGAAAGGGCTAAGGCCTCCGGCCTCAGAGCCGCCGCCAAGGGCCTGCTGTAGTCGCGAGGCTCCTCCGCCGAATGTTGTAATGGATCAGGATACTTCATGGAATCTCCGCTGACGATCGTCATTCTTGCCGCGGGTCTGGGCACCCGCATGAAATCCCGCAAGGCGAAAGTGCTTCACGAGGCAGGCGGAAAGACCCTTGCCGAGCATGTCGTGGATACCGCTCTCGAGCTGACGGCTCCCGGCTCCATCTATGTCGTCGTCGGTCACCAGGCCGCCGAGGTCCGGGATACTCTTGCCTCTCGCGGCGTGCAATTTGCCGAGCAGACCGAGCAAAAGGGCACCGGTCATGCCGTACTCTGCTGCGAATCGGTGGTTCGCGAGCGCGCCGGCCGGGTTGTCGTTCTCTATGGCGATGTCCCGCTGCTCAAAGCGTCCACGTTACGTAAGCTAATCGAACTGCAAACCAGTTCCGGGGCCGCCGCGGCCGCCATTTCCACATTTCTCGACGACCCCACCGGGTATGGCCGCATCCTCCGCAACGAGCGCGGAGAGGTCGTTGCCGTAGTGGAGGAGAAAGCCGCCACAGCGGAACAGCGGCGAATCCGCGAGATCAATGCGGGCATTTATTGCTTCGACGCTCCGCTGCTGTGGAAACACTTGCACGACCTCCGCCCGGACAACCCCGCCCGCGAACTCTATCTCACGGACACGGTGGAGATCCTGAATCGCGAAGGACACTCCGTCCTCCCCCTGGTAGTGGATGACTCCTCGGAATTGCTGGGCATCAACACACGCATCGAGTTGGCTGCCGTGGACCGGATTCTCCGCCAGGAGAAGGTCCGCCAGCTTATGCTCGACGGCGTCACGATCGAACGCCCGGAAACCGTCACCATCGACTCCCAGGTGCAAATCGGCATGGACACTGTGGTGGAGGCATTCACGCGGATACTCGGCAACTCCCGCATCGGCGCCGGCTGCCATATTGGCGCTTTTTCCATCGTCAACCACTCCACCGTTGAAGATGGCGTGCTCGTCCTGCCGTACACCCTTATCAATACGTCGCACGTCGAGACCGGCGCGCAGGTGGGGCCATACGCTCGCCTGCGAATGGAGAACTACGTCGAGGCCGGGGCGCACATCGGGAATTTCGTGGAGCTCAAGAAGACTCGCCTCGGCAAAGGTTCCAAGGCATCCCACCTCGCCTATCTCGGCGACTCAGTCATCGGAGAGAAGGTGAACATCGGAGCCGGCGCCATTACCTGCAATTATGACGGGAAGAAGAAAAGCCAAACGAGGATTGGCAATGGAGCCTTTGTGGGCAGCAATTCCACGCTCGTGGCTCCGGTGGAAATAGGGGAAGGCAGCTACCTCGCCGCCGGGTCGGTCATCACCCATACCGTACCCCCGGATGCTTTGGCGGTCGCTCGCAGCAGGCAGGTGAACAAAGAAGATTGGGCCCGCCATCGGAGGGAAAGTACTGTACCGGCATCGAATACTTCGAGCGGGAACTTGTAACCAGCCGCCAGGTCCAGTGAAACTGGACCTCGGGGTGCGAATTAAGCGGCCGCGTTTGTACTCGGTCAGGGAGAGCACGACGCCGCGGCCGCACTGCACTCACCCCGGGATCTGTGTCACTTGTCTATTATTAGCTCAAATTCGACTGCATTGGGATATCCCTTGTCTAAGGTATTGGCGGGTACCCGTGACAGGGGGGCTTCCCCAATCAAAGGAAATCGCCGCTCAACTCCGCCAGTTGCGCGGCGGTGAGAGCCGACTCGGCCTTGTATTCCGGATGATCCACTACCAGTTTGGCCCCGTTCGGGAACAGCTTCGCCTGCTCCGGGGAAAACTGGAAGGAGACGTATTGTACGGAGCTGATGCGGTCCGTCGAGATCTGCCGCGTATCGAAATTCGCCTTCACCGGAGCCGTCTCCCCTACCACGAACCACACGTGATTCTCCAGACCCAACAATTTCCGCAGCCACACCGCCCGCACCTCGGGCGTCTCGTACTCGATTAACAACGAGGCGCACAGGCCGTTCGCTTTCGGAATCAGCTCATTGTAAGTGTGGATCTCATGCTCGATGTCGTGCTGCCGGACAATGCGCTCGATGCGCACCATCTCCTGCACCTGGTAAAGCACCGTGTCGTGGTTCTCGAACAGAAAGGTAAGATGCCCGCCTACGCGCACGCGCCGGCGGTCCTTCATGGCAATCATCCGCGGGCGCCATTGCTCCCGCCACACCTCATACTCGGCAATGTTCCTGACTTCTTCGAATGTGACTGGCTGCATAGTTCCGTTACTTCTTCTCTTCCTCCGCCGCCGGCAGCCTGGTTGGAAATCCATCCTCGCGATACGCCCGCGCCAGTACCTGGATCGGATGGATGGGCCTCACGCCGGTGCCCTGTTCGAAATGGATCGCCGCCAATGGGCAGTCCGATGCCGTAACCTCGGCCTTGACGTCATTCATCTCGTCGAACGCCTTCTTCGCCGTCAGCATCGACAGGGGGAAAAACTCCTTCTTCATCGCCCACGTTCCGTCGTGGGCGCTGCACTGCTCCACCATCGTGATCTGCGCGCCCGGAATGAGGCGCATCATGTCGCGCGACCGGAAGCCGATGTTTTGCGCCTTCAGGTGGCACGGAATGTGATAAGCCACCTTGCCCGGCGTTGAGCGGAACGCTCGATTGAAATCTCCCTTGCGCTTGCGCTCGAAGAGAAATTCACACAGGTCCATCGTATTGGCCGCAACCTTCTTCGCCGCCTGCGTCCCGAGCAACTCCGCATACTCCTTGCGCAGCATGAACGAGCACGACGGATTGATCGCCACCACTTTCCTGCCGGCGTTTACGTGCGGCACGAGCGAAGCCACGTTGCTTTCCGCCATTTCCCTTGCCAGTTTCACGTCCCCCGCCTCGAGCGCCGGCATGCCACAGCAGTTCTGTTTCGGGCATCCGAGCGAGATCCCGTTCCTCGAGAACACATCCACCGCGTCCTTGCCGATCTGCGGATTGTTGTAATTCACAAAGCAGGTGTGGAACAGAACCGCCATATTGCGGTCCCCTTCCGGCTCGGGACGTCCCAGACGCCAATTCTCGAACGTCTCGTCGTGAAATTCCGGCAGTTGTTTGTCCTTGTGGATCCCTGCCGCCGCCTCCATCATGCGGCGGAGCAAAGGTTGCCGGTTGGCCCAATTGGCGAGGTCCGAAGCCGCGTTTCCGATCTTCCCCACCAGTTCCGGACGCGCCAGCATCTTCGATCGCAGCGGAATTCCCGCCTCCCGCCGGCGCACGGCATTTGCCCGCAGCATTAACCGTGGAAAATCCAACTGGAACTCGTGCCCGTCATCCGGCGTGTAGGGACACTTCACATAGCACAGCTTGCACTGGTAGCAGGTGTCGATTACGTAGTCTGTTTCCGCCGCGGTGAGTTGCCGCACGTCTCCGCCGTGCTTGTCCACGGCCTGAAACAAAGCCGGAAACGAGGGGCACAAATTGAAACACAAACGGCACCCGTGACAGATATCGAAGATGCGCTCCACTTCCTGAGCGAGCGCTGTCTTGTTCCAGTACTTCCGCTCGTTCGGATTGTATGTGAGCCCTTCGGTGGGTGTTCCTTTAATGACTGCCATAACAAGGGCGCCCTCGGGGCGCGCGTGCGCACGCCCCATCAATTGTAGCTGCTAGCTGATGGATTTCAGCCCCTGCTCGAAACGCCCCGCATGCGACTTTTCCGCTTTCGCCAGCGTTTCGAACCAGTCCGCGATCTCCGAAAACCCTTCGTCCCGAGCCGTTTTCGCCATGCCCGGGTACATGTCCGTGTACTCGTGTGTTTCTCCCGCGATGGCGGCCTTCAGATTCAGCGAAGTGTCTCCAATGGGCAGGTCTGTGGCCGGATCGCCCACTTTTTTCATGTAGTCCAGATGGCCGTGCGCGTGGCCGGTCTCGCCTTCCGCCGTGTCACGGAACAGGCCGGCAACGTCCGGATACCCTTCCACATCCGCCATCTTGGCGAAATAGAGGTAACGGCGATTCGCCTGGCTCTCACCCGCAAAGGCGTACTTCAGATTATCGTGGGTCTTCGACCCTTTCAGATCAGCCATGGAATATCTCCTTCTGTTCGGACGATACAACTTACTGCTGTGCGGCCGCGCACTGCGCACAGACGCCCAGAAACAATACGGAACACCGCTCCAGCCGGAAGCCATCCGGCAGCGATTCCGGTACTCGCACGGGTGTTGCTTCGCTCTCGGGAGCGTCGAATATCGCCTTGCAGCGCACACAGACCAGGTGATGATGATCGCCGAGATTCGCATCCAGCCGCAGGGAATCGTGCAGAACGGTCACCTCGCGCAGCAGGCCCGACTCCGTAAAAGTCCGGATGTTCTTGTACACCGTGCCAAGGCTGATCGCGGGGATTTCCCGTTTCACCTGCTCATAGACGGCTTCGGGCGTGGGATGGGTATTCGTGGAGGCGAGCGCCTTGTAGATCACCATCCGCTGATGAGTGTATGCCAATCCCAGTTCCAGACAACGCTGGCGGAAGAGATCCATACGGTGGCGAAGAGAATCGTCGGAGATCATCAATACCTATTGAATAATAATAATTATCCTTTGTCAAGCATTATCCCCAATACCCATCCCCTCTCGCACCGCCACTGATCCCAGGTTAACCCATGCGTCTTCCGCACGTCATTCCAGCACACGGTCAGGGGTGCGCGACATGGAAGTGAAGATTCGGCAGGTTTCTTTTTTTGAGCCCATAAGCCGAGCGTATATGCTACGCTCGGTTCAAGGAGACGCCTATGCCCGAGTCGCTGACCGACCTGGAAGAACAA
>JADLBD010000236.1 GCA_020847975.1 Bryobacterales bacterium
AATTGGTTGCGCAGGCCGCGACGCCCGCCGAGCGCGAGCGCCTCGCCTACCTCGCCGGGCACCTCGAATTCCTCGTTCCCTATGCCGACGCCTGGATCCTGGCGCACCGCGCTCAAGGGGTGCTCGAGCAGGCTGCTCGCCTCGTCCAGGAGAAGCGCCCCGCTGATGCGCGGGACCGCGTCCGCGCCGAAGCAATTCCCATCTGGCTCGAACTGGCGCCCAAGGTGCGCCAGGCGATACTCGCTTTCCAGAACATCGCCGCCACGCGCAACGATGTGGGCGCGCTGGCATCGCTGCACAACAAGTTCGTGCGCCTCGCCCTGGTGCGTCTGCGGATGTCCATCGAGGAGTATCTCGGCGAAATCTCGCCTGACATGCAGCGGGCTTACGAGCAGGCCTCGTCCGCTGCCGGCGCCGTCGCCCAACGCCTCTTTCTGCCCACGCGCCCTACCTTCCTCGCGCGCGGCGAAAAGGTGCGCCTGCTCATCCTGGCTCCCGGTCCCGCCGACCCCACCACGGTGACGCTCCACGTCAAGCCGCATGGGGCGCCGGCCTTCACGTCCCATCCGGCGCGCCTGCTGGGCCGCCGCACCTGGGAGACCTGGCTCGGGCCCTTCACGACCCCCGCGCCCCTGATCGAATACCATGTCTCCGCCCAGGCCGGCGCGACGCGCCTCACCGCGCCATCCGGCGCGCCGGCGTTGAGCTGCCGCCTGACGTTACTGTGATGTGAGAGTGATTTCAAGGAACGAGGCAATGAAAGCGACAAGAAGACACTTTCTGACGACGTCCGGCTTGGCGGCGGGAACGGCTTGGTCGGCGTCCGGAGCTGCCAGCAAGCTGAACGTATTGTTCATCCTGACCGACGATCAGCGCCAGGACACGGTCCATGCGCGGGGCAACCCGGCCATCCAGACCCCCAACCTGGACGGGATCGTGCGGTCCGGAACGTCGTTTGTGAACGCCTATTGCATGGGGGGCTATAGCGCCGCCGTGTGCTTGCCCTCTCGAATGATGATCCACCGGGGACGCTCGTGGTTCTCGGCTCCCGAACAGCCTGAGGGAGCGCCGACGCTCGCCGGTTCAATGAACGAGGCGGGTTATGTCACATGCCGGATCGGCAAACGGTTCAATGAGGACCTCCGATCGCACAAGCCGTTCGCATTCAATACATATGTGGACCAAGAGATGAAAACCGGCACGCCGGGGAAACTGGTGGCTGACCGGGCGATCGAATTTTTACACGGGTGGAAGAAGGATCCGGCAGTGGGCCAGGGCAAACCGTTCTTTCTGCACCTGGCCGGCCCGGCGCCGCACGATCCGAGGATCGCTCCGCCGGAATACCTGGCGCGGTACGACATGAACCGAATGCCCTTACCGCCTAACTACAAGCCCTTCCACCCGTTCGATAACGGCGAACTGTTCATTCGAGACGAGAAACTGGCGCCCTGGCCGCGCACTGAGGCGGAAATCCGGCGACAGCTGCGCGACTATTACGCCATGATCACGTGCATGGACGAGCAATTCGGAAGAGTCTTCCGGGTTCTGAGGGAGATGGGAGAATACGACAACACCATTCTGGTGTTCACGGAGGACCAGGGCATTGCCATCGGCAGCCACGGCCTGATGGGAAAACAGAACTTGTACGAGCACAGCATGAACGCGGGCATCACCATCGCCGGTCCGGGGATTCCCAGGAACCGGAAGTCCGGTGCGTTCGCATATCTGTTCGACATCTTCCCCACAATCTGCGATCTGGTGGGCATGCCGGCTCCGGGTTCGCTCGAAGGTAAGAGTCTTCTGCCGATCTTGCGCGGCCAGGCCACCGGCGTGAGGGATACGATTTTCCTGGGCTACAAAGATCTCCAGCGGGCCGTCAGGCGCGGCGACTGGAAATTGCTACGCTACCCGAAAATCAATAAGACACAGCTTTTTGATTTGAGGAAAGACCCTTACGAGACAAGGGATCTCTGCGCCGATCCTCATCAGACAGGCAGAATCGGCGAACTGATGGCGCTCATGCAGCAGCAGCAGAAGCTGTTCGGCGACACCGCCCCTCTGACATCGGAAAAGCCGGGGCGAGCCGAGGTGGATCTGGAGTTTTTCAAGTCCCGGCAGTGACGGGGCGTTTCGAGGCCTGCGTACAGCGGCGGACGGGTGAGATCGCGCGGTCTACCGCTGGCTGCTCCCAGGCGAGCTTTCAGAGTGAAGCATCTTGACAAGAATCTTCATGGGCATTATTGTTTAGTCGGGCAATTGTTGAACCGATGGCCGAAAGCGGGAGAGATTGGTCAAGGGAAATTGACAATGCACAACAACACTCTCAATCGACTTACATTGCCGCCGAGGGTGGAGATACTTCTGGCACTGTTGCGGATGGCAATCGGCTGGCACTTTCTGTATGAAGGCTGGACCAAGCTGCTGTATCCCGGGTGGACGGCGGCAGGGTTTCTGGCATCGGCCGGGGGGCCGTTTTCGGGGTTTTTTCACTGGCTGGGAGCGAACCCGATCCGTCTTCGCGCGGTCGATCTTCTGAATGAGTGGGGCCTGCTGGCGGCCGGTGTGGCGCTCATGCTGGGCATTATGATTCGACCGGCGGCGATGGCGGGCGCGGGGCTGCTGGGTCTGTATTACATCGCTCACCCGCCGCTGTTTTCGCCCGTCGCGCAGGGGGCCGAAGGCGCCTACGTCATCGTCGACCGGAACGTGGTGGAGTTGCTGGCGCTGGTTGTAGTGTTCGCGCTGCCGGCGGACAGGATAGGTTTGCAGCGGCTGCTCAACGGGAGAAGGAAGGCGGCCACCTCCGCCCCGGACCCGGACTCGCGCCGGGAACTGGCCGCCGCTTTACTCGGCCTGCCGGTGCTGGGCGCGCCGGTTCTTTCTATTCTGCGCAAACACGGCTGGCACAGCTTTGAAGAGACGGCTTTTCGCACACAGGCCCGCGGCAAGCGCGCATTCTCCGCAAGCGCCACCGTGCCGTCCTTCCGCTTTCAGGGCGTGAGCGATCCGAGGGGGCAAATGCCGCGCGCCAGGATTGGGGATCTCCCGCTGAGCCGGATGATCCTGGGCGGTAATCTGATCGGCGGATGGGCGCACGCGCGGGATTTGATCTACGCTTCGAAACTGGTCAAGGCGTATCATACGCGCGACAAGATCTTCGAGACTTTTGCTTTGGCCGAACGTTGCGGAGTCAACACGGTTCTCACTAATCCGGCGCTGTGCGGAGTGATCAACGACTACTGGCGCGCCGGCGGCAAGATCCAGTTCATCTCCGACTGTGGCGGCAGCAAGAACGTCCTGGAGGGCATCGCACGTTCCATCGACCAGGGGGCGTCCGCCTGCTACTTCCATGGCGGCATTGCCGATAGCCTGGTGGAGCAGGGGAAGTTCGACGTCATCGCCAAGGGGCTCGATGTGATTCGGAGCAACAGACTGCCGGCAGGGATCGGCGGGCACAAACTTGCGACCATTCGGGGCTGCGTGGAAAACGGACTGCATCCGGATTTCTGGATGAAGACGCTCCACCGGAATGAGTACTGGTCGTCCAAGCAACCGGAGAGCTGGGTGGGCGGCAGTTGGGCGAAGGCCGACAACATCTGGTGCGAAGATGCCGAAGCCGTCGCCGAGTATATGAAAGCCCTTCCGGAACCGTGGATGGCGTTCAAGATTCTGGCGGCGGGCGCGATTCACCCCGACGCGGCCTTCCGGTACGCATTTGAAAGCGGCGCGGACTTCATCGTGGTGGGGATGTACGACTTCCAGATTGTGGAGGACGTGAACCTCGCCATCTCGGTATTGAACGGTCCGCTGGTCAGGAGGCGCGATTGGCGCGTGTGGCGAGGCGGCCCGATTGGCGCGGGCCGCGCGGACCTGTTCGGAAGAGATGCTGTTGTGCCTGGGGCCAACGCGGTGGTTGACAGGCCGAATGCCGGAGGGTTGCCCGCAAGCGGGCATAGGAGCCCTCAGCCGAGAGGACTCCGGCCGGTCTAATGTTAGCCCAATCAAAATTTCAGACCAAAACATCTTGACAAAAATCTCAGTCGACATTATGGTTTAGGAAAGCAATTGTTGGACCGCTGACCGAAATCAAGAGATGGAGAGGTTGGTCATGAGAACACGAGTCTGTGCGATCTTACTGTTCGTTCTGTGCGGCGGCGTCATGGCCACGGCGCAGAACATCACGGGAACCATTGTCGGAACGGTGCAGGATCAAAGCGGCGCGCCCGTATTGAGCGCGGAAATCACCGCTTTGAACACGGACACGGGGATCCCCTATAAGGCCGCGACCAACGAAACAGGGGCGTATGTCCTGCCCCTTCTGCCGCCGGGCAGCTACCAGGTCATCATCGAGGTTTCCGGATTCAAGAAGTTCCTTCGTGACGGCCTGCGCCTGGGCGCTGACCAGAGGCTGCGCGTGGACGCCAAACTGGAGATCGGCGCCGTCAGCGAGCAGGTGACGGTCAGCGGCGCCGCCTCGTTCATCAAGACAGACCAGGCGGCGCTGGGGGATAGCTTCGTTCCGGAGGATTTCATCGACCTGCCGATCAGCGGCAATGTGACGAACCTCATGCAACTGGTTCCGGGCATCGCCGCCAACGCGCAAGGCCTCCTCAACGCGAACGTCAACGGCAGCCGCGATACCAGTTCGGACTTCAAGGTTGACGGGGCGACTACCACCAACTCCAACAACGGATTGGGCACCATCAATGTCCCCATGGAATCCGTGGAGGAGTTCGTGGTGCAGTCGGGCCTCTACAGCGCTGAATTCGGCCGCGGCGTCACTCAGATCAACATCACCACGCGGGCCGGCACCAACCGCCTCCATGGCGTGGTGTACCCGGGCCACAACAACAGCGCGCTGCAAGCCAACAGTTACTTCAACAATGCGTATGGCGTGCCCAGGCCGGTGGTTCATTCGGGCAGTTTGGGCGTGACCCTGAGCGGACCGGTCCGACTGCCAAAGCTCTACGATGGCCGCAACCGGACGTTTTTCACCTTCACACTTACGGCTAACCGGGGGGCAAGGCCCCAGCAGATTGTGTCTTCCGTACCGACGCTGGCCATGCGCGCGGGCGATTTTACCGGGCAACCGGGCATCTACGATCCGGCCACAACGCGCGAGACCCCGGGTGTGGGAGCGGGGTTCGCGCGTGATCCTTTCCCTCTGAACCGGATCCCCGCATCGCGTATGGACCCGGTGGCCTTAGAGATGCTTGCCAAGAGCTACCCGGAACCGAATCTTGCCGGAGCGAACAACTATGTGAACGCCGGTTCTCCCACTTCATCCGGCGCCAACTACCAGGTTCGCGCCGATCACAATTTCAACGCCAAAAGCCGTATCACCGCACGCTATCTCTACCAGCCTTCGGAGAACGTCAATCTGATGCGATATCCCGGCCCCGGCGGCGGCGCGGGCAACATCGCTTTGAATGAGCGCTTCGCGCCGCGAACCCTGGCCTTCGAGCACACCTACCTCTTTCGCCCGAATTTGGTCAATAGTCTGCGCTACGGTTACTACCGCATCCATAACACACGATCCGGCGCCGACTCCAACCAGGACTGGCCCGCCAAACTGGGCCTCAAGAACCTGCCGCCGGCCATATTTCCCGTGGCCAACATCACGGGGCTGAGCCCCTTCGGCGGATCGGTCCTTTCCGATATCGTGCCGAGTAACAATCAGCAGGTGGCCGACAGCCTCGTCTGGGTGAGGGGGCGTCATTCGGTGAAATTCGGCGGGGAGTACCGCCTGCTGGACTTCTGGGCTTGGACGCCCTCCGGGCCGAACTTCACGTTCGATACGTCGCCCACCAGGAATGCGCAAAGCCTCCGCGATGGCGTGGGATTCGCCAGCTTTCTGCTGGGACTTCCCAGCAATTCCATCGTGAATATGGTTCCAAGGGAGCCGCTCAGTTATCGAATACGTTATTTCGCGGCCTATATCCAGGACGACTATCGCGTTACCAACAAGTTAACGCTGAATCTGGGAATCCGCTGGGAAATGTCCACGCCACGCATAGAGAAGAACAACCGCCAATCTAATTTCGATCTCGGGACCCTGCAACTCCGAATAGCCGGACAAGACGGATATCCCAGCACATTGTTCGATTACGCCTGGAAGGATTTTCAGCCCCGGATCGGTTTCGCCTACGCCCCCTTTGGCGGCAGGCGCACCGTCGTGCGCGGCGGTTACGGGCTCTTCTTCACCCCCTCGAACGCAAGCGGCACTGGGTCACTGACGACGTTAGGGCCTTGGCAACGGTCATATACCTATATCACACAAAACGACATCACCTACCCTTATTCACTGCAAGTGGGAGGGCCGGCTCACAGCTTCGATGAACCGTATGTGCTGAGTCCTCTAACGGCCGTGACACGGGTTTCCAGAGACTACCCCGACGCATACATGCAGCAGTGGAGCTTCAATGTTCAGCGTGAAATAGTCCCCGGCACCCTGGTAGAGGCGGGCTACGTCGGCAGCAAAGGAACGCATCTATCGTTCAGCTACCAACTCAATCAGGTGCCGGCGGACCGGTTGGGACCCGGCAACGCGCAGACGCGGCGGCCCTATCCGGACCGAGGCAACATCCTGGCGTCGTTCAGCCCGGTGGGAAACTCCTTCTACCATGCCGGGCAACTGCGTTTTCGCCGCAGGCTTCAGGGCGGTCTTTCGCTGATGGGGTCCTATACCTACAGCAAGTCGATTGACGATGCGTCCGGGATAGGCGGCGCCTTTACGGTCGGTTACTCGACGGCGCAGGACAACTACAACCTGCGCGCCGAGAGATCGGAGTCGTCCTTCAGTTTCAGGCACAACCTGGGATATAGCCTGCTCTGGCAAGTGCCGGTTGGAAAGGGCCGGTACTTCTTGAACCGTTCCGGAATCGCCAACGGGATCCTGGGCGGCTGGAGCGCGAGCCTGTTGTCGACCGTTTTCAGTGGGAGACCGCTGGTCATGACCACGCTGACCAACACAACTGGGTCGCTTGGCGGCGGGTCCCGGCCCAACCGGTTGCGCGATGGCAAACTTTCCGGCGAGACCCGCGGTCTGTTGCGCTGGTTTGACGCGACGGCCTTCGCTCTTCCGGACCCATATACTTTCGGCAACGATTCGCGGACCGAGCCGGGGCTGTGCGCACCTGGATCCGTGAACGTCAATATGATGATTTTCAAGGATTTCCGGATTGGCGAAGGAAAGACTCTCCAGATTCGCTCGGAGGCGCGCAACATCCTGAACCATTTCAATCCCGGGATTCCGAACACCATCATTGGAAATGCCGCGGTGGGAACCATCACCTCCGGCAGCTTGCCGAGGGCCGTCGGCGTGTCGGTGCGGTTTGTTTTCTGAGCCGGCGCTTGCAACTCTGGCGGCGTATGGCAAAGGGGAAATTCCAAATAAATCTGAGCGGAGATACTTAATACAGTTCGCGGTTCGCAGTTGGATAAGAAAAGAGGAATCAAATCCATGTCTAGACAGCCATCTTCTGAAGCCGGGACGATCGGCCGCGGATACCTCATCCCTTGGGCCAGTCTTCTGATCCTTGTGCTCGTTCTCGCCTGCCCGGCCTTGTGGGCTCAACGAACTACCGCCGACGTCATCGGCACGGCCACCGACGCCACGGGCGCCGTGCTGCCGGGTGTGAAAGTCACGGTAAAGAACATCGACACCGCAGCGGAATATTCGGCCGCCACCGACAGCGCCGGCAACTACCTGATCACGCTGCTTCCTATCGGCCACTACACCATCCGGGCTGAGATCTCCGGATTCAAGACCTGGAGCATTCCCGAAGTCGCGCTCGCCATCGGCGACCGGTTGAGACAGGATATCCATCTCGAAGTCGGCACGCTAGGCCAGTCCGTCGAGGTCACCGCGAGTTCTCCGGCGCTACAATCGGATAGCTCTTCGTTGGGCAGCCTGATCAACGAGCGGGCCGTGCAGGACCTGCCGCTGAACGGGCGCAATTTCGTGGTTTTGGCGCAACTGGCCGCCGGCGCAGGCGAAGGCGAGCCGACCGGGTTGCCCAGCGGCACCCGCCCCGACGACCGGCGCCAGACCTCGGCGGTCTCTGTGAACGCCCAGCCCACCAGTTTCAACAACTTCCTCATCGACGGCATGGACAACAATGAGCGCTTCATCGGCACAGTGATCGTCAAGCCCTCGATTGACGCGCTGGTCGAGATGAAAGTGCAGACCAATCTGTACTCCGCGGAGTTGGGCCGGACCGCCGGGGGCGTGCTCAACTTCGTCACCAAATCGGGCGGCAACGATTATCACGGCTCCCTGTTCGAGTTCCTCCGCAACGAGAAGCTGGACGCCAGGAACTTCTTCGCGGGAGCGGCCAAACCCAGCTACAAGCAGAACCAGTTCGGCGGCAGCATCGGCGGCCCAATCAAGAAGAACCGCACGTTCTTTTTCGCCGATTACGAAGTGTTCCGCATGCGGCAGGGCCAGACTGTTACCAACACCGTCCCGGCCATGGCCGCGAGACAGGGAAACTTCGCGGGGTTGAACGCCATCTTCGACCCGTTGACCACCCGTACCGATCCCGGCCGGCCGGGCATCTCAATCCGCGACCGGTTTCCTAATGATCAGATTCCGGCCAGCCGCATCGATCCGGTCGGCCAGGCTTTGGTGAACTTGTACCCGCAGCCGCTCACCGCCACGCTGGCCAACAATTTCAGGTACAATCCCGTGAAAGGAGCAGGATAATGACACCTTCGACCTGCGGGCCGATCATCGTTTTTCGGATTCCAACTCGTTCTTTGCCCGCTATTCGTTCAACAACACCAATACGCAGATTCCGACGGGGTGCCCGACGGCGCCCAACGGCATCGACCCTGTCTGCGACATCGGCCGGTCCGGCACGGCCCGGCAGCGGGCACAGAGCGCTCAACTCAATGACGTGCATGCCTTTGGGCCTCGCTTGATAATGGAGCTGAAGTCCGGCTTCAGCCGCTACTACGTGTACTCTCTTCCAACGAACTACGGTAAGAATGTCTCTCAGCAGCTTGGGCTGAAGGGCGTCAACATCGACGAGGACAGCTCGGGGCTATCGATCGTCACCCTTTCCGGCATGGCGCAACTCGGGGACGCCAGCTATATCCCGTTGATCACCATCAACAACCTGTTCCAGGAAGTGGCCAACATCACCCATCTGCGTGGATCGCACAGCATCAAGATCGGCGCCGATCTGCGCCGCCGCCAGACGGATCCCTTCCAGAGCCCGACCGCCAGGGGACAGTTCTCCTTCGACGCCAATCTGACCAACGATCCGTCGGGCGCGGTGGCGGGGAGCGGGAATCCGGCCGCTTCCTTGCTGCTGGGATTCCCCGCTTCGACCACCCGCAGCAAGTACCTCGTCAACCCGGGATTGCGGAATTGGGAAACGGCCGCCTATCTTCAAGACGACTGGCGGGTGACGCGCCGGCTGACGCTGAACCTCGGCGTGCGCTATGACTACTACGGTCCCAACACGGAAGTAGCCAACCGGATTTCCAACGTTGACCTGGTAAAGGGCAAGATCATCATCGCGGGGCGTGACGGCGTCTCCTCCTCGGCGGGGGTACTGCCGGACCGGAGAAACTTCGCACCGCGGTTCGGATTCGCCGCCACGATTTCCAAGGGGACGGTGCTGCGCGGGGGTTACGGCATCAACTTCGTCCCGAACATGATCGCCAGTTCGATGGCCCTACGCAACCCGCCTTTCGTCAGTCTGTACACCGTTACGGCCACGCCGTTGATGCCCCTGAACAGGCTCGCGGACGGCTTGCCGCCGCCGGTCGCGACCGACCCGGCCCGCCCGACTGGGAGTCTCACTCCGGTGGCGTTCGCCGGATCCACGCCGTATGTGCATCAATACAACCTCACCCTGCAACGGGAAGTCGGAGCCGGCTTCGTAGCCACGGCGAGCTACGCGGCGGCGCTGGGACACAGGCAGTATATCTTCAATGGCTCGGTAAACGTCAACCAGCCCGATCCGGGACCGGGAGCGATTCAGCCCAGGCGCCCTTACTATTCGTTGTGGCCTGACGTAGCCGCCATCTCGGTGGCCGCCCCCTGGTACAACTCCAACTACCATTCGCTTCAAACCACACTGGAACGCCGGTTCCACGAGGGGTTCACCGCCCTGGCCACCTACACCTGGGCGCACAGCATCGACGATCAGACGGTGATCGCCAACAACCGGAAAGGCGAGCGAGGCAACTCGTTTCTCGATCTGCGGCATCGTTTCACCCTGATGACGAACTACGAACTGCCGTTCGCGAAGGGAGCGAAGGGGTTCAGAGCCCGGCTTGTCCAGGGTTGGCGTGTCAACGCGGTGGTTGTTCTGAGCACCGGGATCCCGTTCTCGATCGGCAATGCGGCTTCGCGGGCGAACACCGGCGCGGGCGACCGGCCGAACCTTATCGGCGATCCGTTCTCCGGGTTCACTCAGAGCGTCTTTCGCTGGTTCAACACAGCCGCGTTCGCCACGCAACCGCTCTACACTTTCGGCAACGTAGGCCGAAACACCATGCATGCGCCGGGCCGGAGATCGCTCGACATGTCCGTGCACCGGGAGTTCAAACCGATCGAGCGCATGACCATGCAGTTCCGCTGGGAGGCTTTCAACCTGACCAACACGCCGCCCTTCGGCGCTCCCGGAGGCGCCTTTGGTTCGACCAGTTTCGGGGTGATCAGCAGCGCCGGACTGCCGCGCAACATGCAGGTGGCCCTGAAGCTGCTTTTTTGATAGGGAGTGACCTGTTTACTTAGCGTCTTGCTGAGACGCTTGCGGCAAGTTGCGCCGGTGGCACAAGTCCGTGCAACGGATCTGAGTGTGTGTTCGCGGTGCTCCGCGCCCGGGTTGCGAGCGCTAGCAACCATGTCAGGCACCATTACTCCTCCGGGTGCAGCCAACTGAGAACCATTCGGCCGGCGCTCGCAGGCGCCGGCCGATTGTCACCAACTGGCGTAACTTCGCGAAGCACCTTGCTCACAACTTACTTCACGTAGAACAGCGGTTCTTCGGCGTGAGCGTGAAGATCGGTTGCATCCCCGCTGAAGAAGTCCACCCAGTTGCATACATGCCGGCCCGTGAGCGGATCAAAATAGGAAAGCTGATCCCCGGAAAGGCCGATGATCACCAGCCAGTGGCCCTCCTGTTCGTTCCATTTCCCGCCGAAAATGACCGGAGCCTTGCTCAACATCTTCAGCAGTTGGACTTCACCTGCTTGCTGATTCCGATGTTGTGATAGATGGATACGTCCCGCATATTCTTCTCCCATCCAATAGGGCGCAAACAGGCCGGCAAAATCACTCACACCTATGAGGACAAGAGGAAAAAATTACACCTTCTCCAACTCCGTCGCCCGGGTCTCGGGCAGCCCGGCCACCAACACCGCCGCCAGCAGGAAGAACCCGGCATTGAACGCGAGCGCCATTCCCAGGCCGATCCGCTCCGCCGCGGCCCCAATGAAATACGGAGCGAGCGCGCTCACTCCCCGCCCGAAGTTGTACACGAACCCCTGACCCGTCCCTCGCACCGCCGTGGGGAACAACTCGGCGAGCATCGCGCCGAACAGTGAGAAGTATCCCGTTCCGAAGAAACCCACCACAGGGCCCAGCACTAGAAGGAGGCGGTCTGCCTGCTCCGGCCACAGGCTCGGGATCAGGCCGTAGACGGGGGTCAGAGCAGCCACCGCCAGTACATATAGTAGAAATGGCGGCTTTCGCCCGAATCGATCGGCCAGCAGCCCGAAGCAAAGGTACCCGCAATACGCCCCAGCCTGCATCGCAAATATCCACACGCCGCTGTGAAAAATGGTCATTCCCGCTCCTCCGCTCTCCTTTGAGCCCGCAAGAAAGCCTGGGAGCCAGCTAAACAGACCCCAATATCCCAGTAGGGTCGATGTGGCCAGCGCCGTCGCAATGAGCGTCTTCCTGCCGAGCGGCGGCCGGAAAATCGCGCCAATCCCCACTCTCGCGCCCCCGTGGAGCCACAACCGCGGCTCGCTCACCTTTCGCCGGATCAGGAACGCCAGCACTGCCGGAAATACCCCGATGAGGAACAAGACGCGCCAGCCAAAAGCCGGCAGCACCACGGCCGAAATCAGCGCGGCCGCCATGTAGCCGATCGCCCAGCCCGATTGCATGAAGCTTGCCGCTTTGGCGCGGTGCCCGGCCGGCCAGTATTCCGCCACCAAGACCGCACCCGCCGACCATTCCGCCCCGAGCCCCAACCCCACCAGCGCCCGCCAGAAGAGAAGGGACGGCAGCCCGGTGGCGGTGGCGCTGCCCCCGCTTGCCAGGGAATAAACGAGAATCGTGTACATTAGCGTGTTCCGGCGGCCCACCCGGTCCGCCAGCATGCCCCCGGCGATCCCGCCGGCGCTCGAGAACACCATCGTCGCCGCTGTCACCAGGCCCGCCTGCGCCAAGCCGAGCCCGAATTCCGCCCTAATCGATTGCAGGGCAAAGAGATAGAACAGCACGTCCATGGCGTCCAGGAGAAATCCGAGCATCGCCGCCCACAGCGCCAGCCACCGCGGCTCGGTGAAACCCTCCAGAAACCGGACCTGCCTCTCCATGAGAAACGCCCAGTATACCCAACACCAGTAACCTGTTGAATTCGTTCTGCGCCTTTACCCATGACCGTACTATCATTAACCCTAGGGCACAATTTTAGGATGTCGGCGCTAACCAATCCCTCTCCGGCCCCTGTTCAAAAGCAGCCAGGCCACCTCACTCCGGTCGCTCCGCCGGAGAAGCCACCGCAATCTCCACTGCGCAAGGGGCTCGTCCTGCTCATCGTTCTCGCCGCCGCGGGCGTGGTCTATCAGCTTTGGGTCAAGCCGCAACCGGCTGCCCAGAATGTCCCCGTGGTGGTTGCCCGCACCGCCAAAGTCATTACCGGCCCCTTCGAGCGCACCATTCGCGTTTCCGGCGTCACCTCGGCCCGTCAGTTTTCCGACGTCACCGCTCCCCGTATGCGTGGGTTTGAGAGCGGGAGTCACATGGAACTCCTCTATGTCGTGAATAACGGCGCATCGGTGAAGAACGGGCAACGGTTGGCGCAAATTGACGCAACCGCCGTGGAAGACCATGTGGATGACATCAAGGCGACCATCGTTCAGGCGGAGGCGGATGTCGTGAAGCGCCGGGCCGAGCAGTCCGTGGAATGGGATACCCTCCAGCAAACGCTTCGCGTTGCCAAGTCCAACGTCGACAAGGCGCGTTGGGACAATCAAGCCGCCGAAGTCCGCACCGACATCGAGCGCGAGCTGCTCAAGCTCTCCCATGAGGAAGCCGAGGCCCAATACAAGCAAGCCCAGTTGGAAATACCCGAGCGGAAACTCATTCAGGATGCCGAATTGAAGATTCTCGGCGTCACCCGGGAGCGCCATGTCCGCCACCGGATGCGGCATGAAAACGATATCAAAGCCTACACTGTCACGGCCCACATGGATGGTATGGTGGTGCTCGCCACTGTTTTCCGCGGCGGTGGAGAGGGACAGCAGGTCCAGCAGGGTGACCAACTCCATTCCGGCCAACCTCTATTGAAGATTGTCAACCCAAAGAGCATGCAGGTGGAGGGCAATGTCAACCAGTCCGAAGCAACCGATTTCCGCATCGGGCAGAAGGCGTTGATCGGTCTCGATGCGTTTCCGGGCGTGAGACTCGAAGGTAAAGTCTTCAGTATCGGAGCCCTTGCGGTGGGCGGCTGGCGCCAGAACTACTACATCCGCAACGTCCCCATTCGCATCGCCATCGACGGCGTGGATGAACGCCTCATTCCCGATCTTTCCACTTATGCCGATGTCGTTGTCGACTCCAAAGATCGCGCCACCATGGTTCCGCTCGGCGCCGTCCACGCGGAGAAAAACAAGCAGTTCGTCTTTGTGAAGCAACCCGGCGGAACCTTCGAGAAGCGCGAAGTCTCCCTGGGTGACATGAATAATCTTTACGCCGTCTGTCTTTCAGGTCTCTCCGAGGGCGAAGAGGTCAAGCTCGACTAGCGGCGCCTGCTACTTCCTCAGGCTCGATAGATAAGCCATAATCTTCAGAATGTCGTCCTGCGGGATCCGGTTCCCGAAGGACTGCATTGCGCCCGTGGCTCCCGCATACACCACCTCGAACACCCCCACATCGGTCGCCACGCGCGGATACGTGTATTGGCTATCCACAAGGTTCGATCCCATTCGTCCCGTGGCGTTCTCCAGATGGCAGCTTGCGCACCACTGCATGTAGACTTTCTTCCCAGCCTGGATCGCCGCCGCATTCCCCTTGTACGGATTGTTTCCCGTTGTCTGGAACGTGCGGACCTGCGGCGTGATCGTCTCGTTCGGGTGCATGTTCAATTGCAATGGCTTGTTGTCGAGCGGATGGCGGAACACAGGCGCCCCGCCGGTGGTTGTCGAAACCTCGGAGACTTCCTGCACCGTCCGTGCCGTTGACGCCCCCGGAGGCACTTCGCTGGCGGGCACGATCTTCCACAGCGCTCCCGGCGGATTCGCCATCGGCCCGCGGTCCGACGTGTAGAAGCAGTAGCAGTTTACGGCGTATACGTACCCGTCCTCTCCATTGCCTCCGGCCGTGAATTGCAGGTTCGTGTGCGCCAGTTCCTCGAGTTGCCACTTCCGCCCATCCCAGCCCATTCCGAACACCCGTCCGGAACACCAGTCGCCCACCAGATACACCCCGTTCATCTTTCCGTAGTTGGCCACGCCGAGCCCTTCCACGGAGCAGCCGTGGCCTTCCTTCAGCGGCTTGGCGCCCGGATACGGTACCTCGTGCGGATATTCTCCCGCCGGGAGCACACCCACCTGCGGACACTTGTCATTTGGCCCCGTCATGGGATGGCACCAGCTTCCTTCCATCCGGTTCCAGCCGTAGTTCTCCCCACCCTTGCTCTCCGCCGGCTGGTAATGGATCTCTTCCCAGTGGTTCTGGCCAACATCGGCGATATACAGGTCGCCGGTCTTGGGGTCAAAGGAAAACTCGTAGGGATTCCTCGATCCGTAGGCCCAGATTTCGGGACGCACCCTGGTCCGGATCTTGGCGAAGTCCGCCTCGCTCACCCCGAAGAGCTGCATCAGGCGCTCGTCCCGCGCCCGCGCCCAGGGGTTCGATGGCGGTATCTTGTACGGAATCGCGTCATTGTCGTCCGTATTCACATCGATACGCAGGATCTTCCCGAGTACTGAACTCAGGTCCTGACCGGAATCGAGCGGATCGCCTTCCCATCCTCCATCGCCGCTCCCGATATACAGGTAGCCGTCCGGCCCGAATTCAATCTGACCGCCGTTGTGGTTGTAGTACGGCTGCGGAATCCGCATCACCACCTTCGCCGTCTGATTCGTGCGCTCCGGCGTCAGCGAGTTGGGGCTTTTCGGGTCCACCTGGAACCGCACAATCACCCCATCCCCATTGAACGGCAGCGAGGCGTAATGCACGTAGAAGTACCCGTTCTCCTTGAATTTCGGGTGGAAGGCGATCGAATACAGCCCCTGCTCTACAAACCCGGTCTGTACGTCGTTGCCGAGCGGGTTGATCTTCGTCAAATCGAGGAACGGCTCGCTCTGCACGGATCCGTCCCTGTTCACAATCCGCACCCGCCCCACCCGTTCGGTGACGAACAGCCGGCCCGTCCCGTCATGGGCTGAGGCGACGTTGGTGGGATCATAAAACCCGTCGGCAATCTTCACCAGGGCAATCCTGGGGCTGCCCGGCAGTTTGCCGCCCGGGCGGGCCACTTCATCCCGCGTCTGGGGAAGCCTGGGTCGCGAACTCTGGGCTGTCAGCAGCACAGCGCCCGCCAGCAAGGGAAAGAGAAAGGTTCTTTTCGAAACGAGGAAATAACGCATAGCCCGGTTCAGAACAAGTTATCACAAACGGCGCCGCACGGCGTGAGATACGATCGAAGCATGTCCGAAGACCTGTTCGCCGCTGTCGACGAGATGGCGCAGCGCGGTGACGCCGCCCGCACTCTCGATTTGCTGGCGGCGAAATTCCTCGATGCCCGCAACTATCCACTCCTGTTTGAAGCCCGCCTCATGAAAAAGCGCCTCGAGTTGGGCCTGCCGCTTATCCAGACCGAATCCGCCGCTGAGTTCCCCGAACCCGCGCGGCGCGTCTATGAGCAAGCCATGGTGGAAGCCGCCCGCGAAGCCGGTTCGCTCTTTCTCGCCTCCGGTAACATCGCCCGCGCCTGGCCTTATTTTCGCGCCATCGGCGAACCGGACCCGGTGCGCAAGGCCATTGACGACCTTCCCCCATCCGCCGCCGAGGAAGTCATCGACCCGGTGATCCCCATCGCCTTTCAGGAAGGCGTCCATCCGGTGAAAGGACTGGGACTCATCCTCAGCCGCTACGGAATGTGCCGCGCCATCACCTCTTTCGGCATGTATGCCGTTCCCGAAGGGCGCGAAGAATGCATCCATCTTCTGGTGTCGAGCCTTTATTCCGAACTCGCCGCCAACCTTGCCCGCGCCATCGAAGCCCACGAAGGCCGCACTCCCCTCACCGCCGCTGTTGCCGGATTGATCGCCGGCAGAGACTGGCTTTTCGGTGAATACGACTACTACGTGGATACCTCGCACCTCTCCTCCGTCATCCAATACTGCCCCGACCTCACCCGCCGCGATACCCTCCTACTCGTCCGCGAACTGTGCGATTACGGCTGCCGGCTTTCCCGGCAGTTCCAATTCGCCGGGCAACCACCATTTGAAGATCCGTTTCTCGATTATGGAATGTTCGTCCAGGCGCTCCTCGGCGAGGATGTCGAAACCGCCCTGGCCCACTTCCGCGAAAAGGTCCTCTCCGCCGACCCCGACGAAGTGGGCCCCTATCCCGCCGAAACACTGGTGAAACTCCTGGTTCGCCTGAACCGCTTCGAGGAGGCCGTGGACATTTCGATCCGCTGTCTGCGCAGCTACCCGGAATCGAACTGCCCCTCCGCTTTGCAACTCTGCCACATGGCCGGCGACCACGCCCGGCTGCGGGAACTGGCTCGGGAACGGGGCGATATTCTCAGCTACTTCGCTGCCGCGGCGGTGCTGGCTAAGGCGGGGTGAGGGAGGCTGTGCTCGCTCAGGCGTCACCGGATGGGAGAGAACGGCAACCCCCGCAGCAGAACGTTCGAAATGTTCGCGACGATCTCCGGATCGGTCAACCCCGGCTTCACCCGCAGCTTCTGCCATTCCGCGTCCCCTCCGAACGCCGCCCACGACTTCTCCCTCGCCGCCAGGCTGTCATACACCAGCATGTAGGTGAGGTTCGGCATGTTGCGCCCCACAATCGTCTCCCCGAAAAACACCGGAGTCAGATTCAGCCGCCGGAAGATCGCGATCTCGCCGTCTTTTTCAAACATCGCAATCTTGCGCCGCAGGGTGTCCGCATTATTCGACTCGTAGGTCCGCAATTCGAAAACATGCGACCCCTTGCCCGAAGGCGGGGGAACCTCTACTTCCGGGATCGAGGCAAATGCCCGCAGCAGCGTCGTTTCCATCCGCGTGTAGTTCAACCCCGGTTTCTGGTCAAACGCGTCCTGCTCTTTGCGAAAGACCTTGTCCGCTTCCAGTTTGCCCATTGCCGTTTCCATTGCCGCCAGGCTTGGAAAACTCGAGAGCATCAGCAGAAACGGGCCGTTTGGAGCAATCAGATTGCCGAACACCCCCTGCACCTTGCCGCCTGCCCGCGCCAGCGCCGGCATGTAAGCCTGGTGCAGAAAATCGCCGGTGCGCTGAGCTTGTCCGTCAGCGCCGTTGCGCAACTGGAAGTGCCGCAACTCGAGAATGGAGGGAGAGCGCCCGCCGGCGGCGCGTAAAGAGGAAGCGGCGGCAGCGGGAAGTGCGAGGAGAGAATTGCGGCGGGTCACATTTTGAATGTACAGAAAGAGGCGGGGCGGGAGGAATACTCATCTCAACGACATGTGTTTAAACGGGCAATGCGCCACGAGCGGTTCAAGTCCGATGACGGCTTTACCGCACAGCCAGGCTCAACCCGATCACCGCCCAGCTTGTTCCAGCCGCTGAGATCCACTGGTCCCGTCCATGGGGAAAGCCCGTATCGAAGTACTTCGTCTGGAGCGGATACGCGCGACTGCGCACGTGCCACGTGCCATCGGCGAGTTGCGTGTCGAGTAGGAAGTGGACACCTTTCTCCAACGTTTCCTTAGAAAGCCGGCCTGCCAGGTGAAGCGCGTACAGTGCCTGCCCCGTGGCGTAGGCATCGCTGGACAAGCTATCCAACTGCGCCCAGCCTCCGTCGGGCCGTTGCGTACTGGCAAGCTGTCCGGCGGCTTCGCGCACAGCGTCTGCATTCCCGCCCGCCCAAGCGAGCCCCAACACGCGCATGGATCGCTCCTCGCCAGTTCGCGGCCTGTACTCCGCAAGCCATTTCGCCGCTCGCTGCACACGCCTGTCGATGTCGGCTTTCCGGCCCGGAATCGTATAGGCGCGGAGGGCCTTGATGGAGACGGCGGTCGGAGTGACACGGCCCGATTCGATCGGGGGCCGGTCGGCTCTTACACGAAACCCGCCATCGGATACCTGCGAATACGCCAAATGGTGGACAACCGCATCCGTGGAGCGGTCGCGCTTGTGGCCGCCGGCTTCGAAACCCCACATCAGATACGCGGCCGTCGTATCGCCGCCAGGGAACCGGACATCCTGAAGAAAACCATCCTGTGAGCCTTTGACCCATGCCGCGGACTGAAGATAGTTTCTTCTGACCTTTTCCTCATCGAGCGTGATCCCGGCCGAGCGCGCCATCGCAAACGCGACCGATGGGAGCAGGTTGTGATGACATGAGGTGCAACCGGAGCGCTTGAAGAACTCCCGCCCTCCCTCATACAGCGGCGGCAAGGCCTTTTCGATCGCTGCCCGGGCCGTCTTCGCCTGGAGGCGAGGAGCGTCACTCGCTTGCGCCTTACGCTGCGGTTCACCCGTGACCTCCGCAAGCAGACGCGCAACGGCGGTGTCGCCATGGCGCGCGGCCCAATCCAGCGGAGCTTCCGCGTGGCCATAGCCGTGCCTGGTATGAAGGTTCTGTACCCGCGCCTTCGGATCAAGTCCGCGCTTCATCAGTTCGCGGATGACCCCGGGCGTCGTCATGTCGCTCGCCGACGCGGACATCAGCAAGTCCTGTCCCTGGATGTTCCGCGCCTTCGGATCGGCGCCTTTGGCGATTAACAAGAGGAACGGGCGTACATCGCCATAGAAATTCGCCGAAGTCAGCGGCGTGTAGCCTTCCTCGTCCCTGCCATTGACGTCAGCGCCTCGATCCAGAAGCATTTCGATAATGGCTGGTGAATTCGCCAGAGACACAGCCTCCATGAGAGCTGTGTAATTGCTTCGACTCTTCGCGTTCACGTCCACGCCACGGTCCAGCAAGAGGCGGAATATCTCAGCTTCATTGCTGTACACCGCTCGCATGAGCGCAGTCTCCTCATTCCTGTCGCGGGCTTTCGGGTCAGCGCCTTTTTCGAGCAGGAGCCGCACCACCTGTACGGCTCCGGGCCGTCCGGCGGCAATCAGCAACGGAGTGCGGCCCGTCGCTTTGGAAACCACGTTTACTCTTGCGCCGTGGTCGAGCAGCAGCCGGACTTTCTCTTCGTCTGGTATCGCCCACATCAGAGCCGTCGCGCCGGCGTTATCGGCGGCATTGGGATTCGCCCCCTGATTGAGCAGCAGCCGGACAGTCTCCGCGTCCGAATACAGCGCGGCATACATAAGCGGAGTGGCGCCGGTTTCGTCCTTTGCATTTACATTTTTCGAAAAACGGCGCGCCGCGGCGGCATCCCCATTCCGCAGCGCGGCAAACAAGTCATTCCCCTCCGGCGCGCACTGAAGCACACCCGGCATGACGAACAGCACGGCAATCCTCGTAAGCTCCATGCCATTTCTCCCAGTTCAAGGCCGTCGAATATTCAGGGATTATACAGCTTCCATTCGACGAGGTCCGAGGTGTGGTTGCGCGGGGGAATATTCCTCTTGACGAAATTTGTTAAAACGGATACTATGGGCCGTGGCCGGAAAACTCTCCGCCGACATCAAACAATCCAAACCCTTCCCGCTCCTCGAGGAAGAGGCTTTCCTCAACCTCCTCCGCACCGCTGACGCTTTGCAGCGCGCCCATGCCTCCGTTCTCGATTCGCAACAACTCTCCGACGCCCAGTACAACGTGTTGCGCATCCTTCGCGGCGCCGGTGCGGACGGGCTCCCCTGCGGCGAGATTGCCGGCCGCATGATCACTCGCGACCCCGATATCACCCGCCTGCTTGACCGGCTCGAAAAGCGCGGCCTCACCCAGCGTTCCCGCGACTCGAAGGACCGCCGGGTGGTTACCGCCCGAATCACTCCCGCCGGTCTCGAACTCCTCTCCTCCCTCGATGGCCCTGTCCTCGAGGCGAGCAAACGGATACTCGGCCACCTGGGCGCGCGTGACTTGAAATTGCTGATTGATCTGCTCGAGCGCGCCCGCGAGCGCGCCGTCTAGCATTACTGCTCCGCGAACACCGGCTTCACGATCAGCCCATCGCGCAGGGCCACATCGGTGGGCAGCGCAATCTGATCCTGCTCCTTCAGCCCTTCAGTCACCTGAACTTTCGTGATGTTCGAAGCTCCGATCCGCACCGGCCGCCAAACAACGCGATTCCCGCTCTCGAGCAAATACACTCCGGCTTGGGTGTTCTGTCTCCGCAGCGCCTCCTTCGGAATGGTGATCGCCTCATTCACCACGTTCGTCCGGATCTGCACATTCACGTTCGTGTTGGGCAGCAACAGCCGCTCCGGGTTTTCGATGATGCAGGCCACCAATCCGACCTGCCTCGATCCGCGGGCCACGATCTCGGTCGGAAGCTTCTCCACTGTGCCGGTCCACTTCCTTCCGGGAAGCGCCTCCCATGTGATGGTTACCGGAAGCCCAATCCGGATCTGCCCCAAATCGGGCTCATCGACATAGACCACCACGCGGACGCGATCGAGCCGCCCGATCTGCGCCACCAGGTCTCCCGGCCGCACATAGGCCCCCGTGCGAATCTCCAACTGGTAGACCGTTCCCGCGATCGGAGCCCGAATGAAGGACAACTCGATGCGCCGCTTGGCCGTCTCGACGGCCGTCTCCGCCTCGTCCAGCCTTGCCTTGGCAGCGGCTCTATCCTGCTTCGAGACCAGAGCCTCCCGCCGTTGAGTCAGCGACTGAATGTCCGTTTCAAGCAGTTGGATCTTCTGTCTGGCCTGATCGAGTTCATATCTGGTGGCTGCATTCTTCGCCACCAGCCGTTGCAGCGTTTCGTAGTTCCGCTTCGCATCCGCCAGGTCAATCCTGTCCTTCTCGATGGAGGAGTTCAGTTCGACGATGTCCCGCGTCCGCCCCCCTTTGTCGAGCAGGTCCAGGTCCGCCCTTGCCGAAGCCACCCGAGCCTGGGCAGCCGTGAGATTTACCCTCGCCTCCTCCGCGTCCAGTTCCGCCAATACCGCACCTTTGGCTACCGTCTGGCCTCTTTCGACGCTCACGCGCACCACCGTGCCTTCGCGCTCCGCGCGCAGCGCGGTCCACTCGAGCGGCTCCACCTTCCCGTTGGTGAGAACGGAGCTGATCAGCGTTTCCCGCCGCACTTTGGTGAACGACACTTCCGGTGGAGCGGTCCGCAGAAGGTATACGTACCACGCCAGAGCGCCAATGCCGAGCAGGGGCAGAAGCCAGAAAAGACGCTTCATGCGGGGCTCGCACAGTACTCGAACAGGATCTGCCACTCCGCCCGCTGAATGCGCAGCGCCAGCGTTTCCGCTTCCGATCCCGGGCTGCGCCGCGCCTCTTCGCAGAAGTCAATGAAGGCGAACGGATCCCACTTCTCACCTGCAATGAAGCCAGTGCCCGGAATCTCCGCCGCCAGCCGCGCCGCTTCTTCCGCCAGCTTTGGGAATACCGGATGCGTGCCCACGCGCCGGAACCAGTAGCCGGAGTTGCCTGGATCGGGCTCCTGCCGGTGCATGATGCCGTGCCAGAAACTGCCGTCCGCGGTGTGGATTGCCTGCGACATCGAATGCGATTCGTCGAGGCAGGAAAAATACAGCCACAGTCCGCTCAACGCCGCCGCCGGAGCCCTGCTGTCCTGGAACAGTTCCCCGGCGCTCCACGGCAGTAGCCGCGCGCGCGCCGCCGGAGAACTGCAGCGCCCGCCCGCCAGCGGCATCAGCCGCTCTCCATTCCCATCGAACGCGAGAATAGCCGCGACCTCCTCGCCATAATTTGCGGAGTCAAATGACATGGGCAAATTACTATTTTGCCAGATGAGTCAGGCCGTGAAGCGCTTTCCGGCAAACCAGAGCTTGTGCGCCGTTTCGCCGAGAACGGCCGTCCGCGCCTCCGGCTTCAACGGCAGGTCCTGCTGAAAGATGCGCAGGTGCTCGGCGTAACTGACGCGCGGTGTCCACAACTCATTCGGAAAATCGCTCCCCCAAATGCATCGCTCCGCCCCATAGGCATCCACAATTTGCAGGCAGGGCGCGTGCATGTCCGCGCAGGGATAACCTGTCGCGCTCCCCGTGGGAACGAAAGTGAGTTTGGCGTGCAGATTCTTTTGGCGCGATAACCGCAGCACCGCCTTCAGGATCGGCTCCATCTCCGGACCCGCTTTCAGATTCAGGCAGTGGTCCAGCACCACGCGCAGGGCAGGGAAGTCAGCCAGCATCTTCTCCGCCTCCGGAGCTTTGTCGTGATGGATGAGCACGTTGATCACGATCCCCAGGTCCGCCGCTGCTTTCCACAGCGCCCGTACGCCCGGGTGATCCAGCTTCCCGTTTTTCGCCGGAATGCTCCGCATCCCCTTGATCCCGTACTTTGCCGCGACCTGCTTGAGCAGCGCCGGGCTCTTCGCATCGTCCGGATCGAGCGTGCACACCCCAGCCACCCATCCCGGATTCGCCACTGCCGAATCGCAGATGTAGCGGTTGTCAAACCGGTAGAAGGTGCTCACCTGGATCGCGCATGCCGCCTGCACGCTGTTCGCCCTCGCGATCTCCTTCAGATACTCCAGCGATCCCTTCCCCGCCGGCGGGCGCAGCGGTTTGGCGATTGGCGGATACTTCTTCTCGTCCGGCGAGTAGATATGCGCGTGCGTGTCGATCACCAGCATGGGCCGTGGTTAGTCTCCTTGCGTCCCGGCGAGGTGCACCAGCGACTCCTGTTTCGACTCCTCGCTGAGCGCGGCTTCCGCTTCTTCCATCGTGAAACTCTCGACCTTGGAGGAGATGTTCATCGAGCAGAACTTCGGCCCGCACATCGAGCAGAAGTGCGCGTCTTTGAAGCCCTCCTGGGGAAGCGTCTCATCGTGCATCGCCTGCGCCGTCTCCGGATCGAGGGCCAGTTCGAACTGCCGCCGCCAGTCGAAACGATAGCGCGCCCGCGAGAGTTCATCATCGCGGTCCCGCGCGCCCGGCCTGTGCCGCGCGATATCCGCCGCGTGCGCCGCAATCCGGTAGGCGATGATCCCCGCCTTCACGTCCTCCCGGTTCGGCAGCCCGAGGTGTTCCTTCGGCGTTACGTAGCACAGCATCGATGCTCCGTACCAGCCGATCATCGCCGCCCCGATCGCCGACGTGATGTGGTCGTAGCCCGGCGCAAAATCCGTCACCAGCGGTCCCAGCGTATAGAACGGAGCCTCGTCGCACAGTTCGTTTTCTTTATCCACCTGCAGCTTGATCTGGTCCATCGGCACATGACCCGGACCCTCGATCATCACCTGCACATCGTGCTTCCAGGCAATGCGCGTCAACTCGCCCAGCGTCTTCAACTCGGCAAACTGAGCCTCGTCGCTTGCATCCGCGAGCGACCCCGGCCGCAGGCCGTCGCCCAGCGAGAAGCTCACATCATATTTCTGGAGAATCTTGCAGATATCCTCGAAGCGCTCGTAAAGAAAATTCTGCCGGTGATTCTTCACCATCCATTCGGCCAGAATCGACCCGCCCCGGCTCACAATGCCCGTGACACGCCGCGTGGTCAGCGGGATGTATTGGATCAGCACGCCCGCGTGGATGGTCATATAATCCACGCCCTGCTGCGCCTGCTCCTCGATCACCTCGAGCATGATTCCGGCCGTCAGGTCCTCCACCCGCCGCACGCGCGAAAGGGCTTCGTAAATGGGGACCGTGCCCACCGGCACAGGAGAATTGCTGATGATCGCTTTCCGGATCCGCGGAATGTCCCCGCCCGTCGACAGGTCCATCACCGTATCGGCCCCGTACTTGACCGAGTAGCGCAGTTTGTCCAACTCCTCGTCGATATTTGACGTCGTCGCGGAGTTGCCGATGTTTGCGTTGATCTTGCACTTCGACGCAACCCCGATCGCCATCGGCTCGAGGTTGGTATGGTTCACATTCGCCGGGATGATCATCCGCCCCCGGGCTACCTCGTCGCGCACCGTGTCCGGGCTGAGCATTTCCCGGTGCGCCACAAACTCCATTTCTTCCGTCACCATGCCCTTGCGGGCATAGTGCATCTGGGTGCGGATTTTATCCCCTGCGCGCTTCGAAACCCAATCTGTACGCATACAGCCTGATTATGGCACAAGCCCGAGTCGGCTAATCTACAAGCCCGAGTCCGCTAAGCTAATGGAGGAGTCCGGATCCAGGAGGGAAACACATGAACGGGGACACGCTCGACCGCATTGAGAAAATCCTCGACCGCGTTGAGAAAATTTTGGAGGAAATGGCCGCGCGCCGGCAGGTCGAGCGCGTCGAAGTTGACCGCCGCCGCGCGGAAATGGCCGCGCGCCGGCAGGCCCACAACGAAGTCATGGAACGCCTGGGCGCCCAAATCAAGGCCTCCAGGCAGGACGGAGAGAAGATCCGCGAGCTTCTCCGTATCGCCGAGATGCGCGAGCGCCGCCTGTTCCCCCCCGAAGGCGACGCGGCCACCTAGTCCCACGGGACGGTGGCAGTCACGATCTCCGCTCCCAACGCCGCTCACCCGTCTTCCGCTATTCCCCCGCGAGAGTCCGGTCAAACTAACGCATGGTATACTCGTCACGACATGACACGACGATTTGCAGTGGGGGCTATCTGCGCAATCTTGTTCTGTGGCGTCCTGCCTGGCCAGCAGAAGGCGAAGAACGTGATTCTCTTTATCGGCGATGCCGGCGGCGAGTCCACGCTGAATGCCGCCAGCATCAATGGCTACGGCGCTCCGCAGAAGTTGTTTCTCCAGCGGGAGATGAATGTCGGGCTGTCTGACACGTCGGCGGCCAATTCGTGGGTAACCGATTCCGCCGCTGGCATGACCGCGATCGTCACGGGCCACAAGGTGAACAATGGAGTCCTATCGCAGGCGCCCGACGGGACACCGTACAAGACCATCCTCGAATACGCCGAAGAGCACGGCCTGTCCACTGGCGTGGTGTCCAACATGGCTATGGCCGATGCCACTCCGGCGGCCTGTTACTCCCACGTGGACAGCCGCAAGAAGTTCGGCGAAATCTTCCCTCAGATCTGGAAGCCGCGCTTCGGCGACGGCGTCGACCTGGTTCTCGGCGGCGGGAAGAAGAGGATCCTGGAGGCGCTCAAAGAGTCGAACATCGATCTCACCCAGGCGGCGCCGCCGGCAGGCTGGCCCGTTTACGAATCGCTCGAGGAGGTGCCCGACACCGCGAAGAAGGCGATTCTGCTTGTGGACGGGGACGACTTCAAGGTGGACGAGGCCGCGGCCAAAGCCATCCGCAGCCTTTCGCGCAACCCGAAAGGCTACTTCCTGATGGTGGAGTGGGACCTGCATCCGGGCAAGGTGGAGAAGATGCTGGAAACAGCGGTCGCGCTGGACCGGCTGATCGAGCAGACCGCTACGAAACTGGCGTCAAGGGACACGCTCGTGCTGTTTGCCGCGGACCATTCATTCGACGTGCGCCTGCGCAGCGGCAAGCGCGGCGCTCCGCTTCTGCTGCCCGCCAACGCGAAAGACTTCGCCAATGGCGGCAAGTTCGACCTCGCCGTCGGAACCAGCCATACGGGAGAGGAAGTACTGGTGGCGGCTCATGGTCCGGGGGCGCAGTTGGTGAAAGGGTTCATGCCCAACACCCGCATCTTCGAGATCATGCTTGCCGCCTGGGGATGGAAGAAGTAGCCGGTCGGGACCTCGTTATTGTTTGTCGAAGCTCAGCGCCATCTTGAAGGCGCCGTTCGGAGTCTGGATCACCGATTGCACGTTCAGCGACTTCCCGTCTTCACTGAGCGTCCACCGGTCCACCTGTGTGATCTCCGCCCCCTGTAGCGAGCGCTTCGTCTCCACCACCAGCGTATCCCCGGCCCATTTGGCCGTCCCCTTGATCTCCCCGAAGGTCGATTTGGCGGTGAACTCCTTGCCGTCCGTCGTGTAGTGGAACTCCGTCTTCACTTCCCCCTGGTGCCCCACCTGCACAGTCTTCACCGACATATCCGGGTCCCTGTGCTCGATGGTGCGGACCAGTTTCTCCGGAGCCGGAAGAGTGCCAAAGTCGCTCTTCGCGACATTCATCTTCCATTCCCCCGTGAAATTGGGCTTGGCGGATAGCGCTGTTCCGAAGAGCAGGGAAACGAATATAGCAGCAACAAGTCGTATAGGAGTGTGAAACACGCGAATTGCCCCCAACGGCAACGCCAAAAGTATAACGCAAAGCCGCCGTGCACATGCGTTCGCCTTCAGGGCATAATTGGACTCTTCGAGAAATATGGCATTCCCGAACAGGCCCAGCCTCCGCGAGGGGGCCGCGTTATCCCTCCTCCTGGCCGTTCACGCGGCCGTCCTGTTCCACCTCGCCCGGCGCACCGGCGTCACCATTGACGAGCCCAGCCACATTGTCTCCTCCATCCTTTACTGGGAAGGCAATGACCGTCTGCTGCCCAGGGACATGCCTCCGCTCCTCAAGATCGCCGGCGGTTGGGCCGCCGCTTCCGCTGGATTCCGTATCGTCGAGGAGTCCCACCCCGTCTGGAAGACCAATCACGAATGGAACATCGGCCTCGACATGATCCGCCGTATGAGCGAGCGCGGCATCCGCACCGCCATGTTCCGCGCCCGCCTTCCCCTTCTTCTTTTCCCGCTGGCCACCCTCGTGCTCCTCTGGTGGTGGGGGCGTCAGATCCACTCGCCCCTGGCTGGCCTCGCCATTGCCTTCCTTTTCTTCGCCGAGCCCACCGCCCTAGGCCACGGAGCCCTCTTCAAGAACGACCACGCCGCTACGTTCACTTACCTCCTGTTCTGGCTCACCGCCTGGCGCTTCTGGAAAACCCCGACTCCGTCCACCGCCGCCGCGATGGCCTGCGGAGCCGCCCTCGCCATCCTTTCCAAGCTTTCCATGCTCATCGTCCTTCCCCTTGCAGTCCTCATCGTCCTGCTGCGCTCCCGTAAGTCCCTGTATCTCGCCTTCGCGGTTCTCATCCCCTACACCGCCGCCATCGCCGCCTGCCAGTTCCAAACCCGGCTCTGGGGAGGCTTTCTTCCGCTCCCGGCCCTGATGTGGGACGGCGTCCAGTCTCTCCTCTTCAACAGCCGCGCGGAAAACGCGGTCTACCTGCTCGGCCGCCACTACCCCTCCGGCAACCCCTTCTACTTCGCCATCGCCGCCGCCGTGAAATCACCGGAACCCATCCTCCTTCTCCTCATCGCCGGCGCCTGTATTCTCGCCATCCGTCTCAAACGACGCCTCCTCCGCGCCGAAGACCTCTTCTGGATCCTCCCCGGATTCCTCTACTTCGTCCTCGCCTCCCTCAGCCCCCTCCAACTCGGATTCCGCCTTGTACTGCCCGCCCTCCCCTTCGCCCTCCTCATCTGCGGAGCCGCCCTGCAACGTCTCTCTTCCCATAAATGGACCCTTGCCGCCCTTCTCCCCGCCCTCGCTGTCCCCCTCGCCGCCTACTATCCCAACTACCTCTCCTATTTCAATCTCGCCTCCGGAGGACCCGCCGGCGGTCTCCGCTATCTCTCCGACAGCAATGTCGACTGGGGCCAGGATCTTCGCCAACTGCGCACCTGCCTCTACCGCCTCGGCGATCCTCACCCCTTCGTCTCCTATATGGGCGCAGACAACCTGTTGGCCTACTTCCTCGAGGACGAAATCCGCTGGATCGAGCCCCCCTTCAGCCAGACCGGAAAACGAACCAGGATCTTCCAACCCTCCCCCGGCATCTATGCAATTAGTGCGAACCTAATATCAGGGCAGTTTTTCGAGATGCCATACCGGGACTTCTACCGGGTGTTTCGCGAAGCCAAACCTATTGCCTATGCGGGCTATTCGATCTACATCTATCGGTTCCCCTGAGCGGACCCACGCGCGCGTCCGCGGCATTGACCGGCCGGACAAACCGAAGACGAACTTCCGTGCTGTCTTGCCCCTTGTCCGCGAACTCGTCCATCCGCGCCGCGGCATTCTCCTCTTCGGCCTCCTCCTCATCGCCATCAGCCGCGTCGCCGGACTCGTGCTCCCCGCCTCCACCAAATACCTGGTGGACGACATCATCGGCAAACGCCATGTCGAGATGCTCGGCCCACTCTTCGCCGCCGTTCTCGGGGCCACTGCCGTCCAGGCCGTCACCAGTTTCTCCCTCACCCAACTCCTCTCCAAGTCCGCGCAAAAACTCATCGCCGAGATGCGCCGCAAAGTGCAGGCCCACGTCGGCCGCCTCCCCATCGCCTACTACGACGCCAACAAAACCGGCGTCCTTGTTTCCCGCATCATGAACGACGTGGAAGGCGTTCGCAACCTCGTCGGCACCGGACTCGTCGAATTCGCCGGAGGCCTCCTCACCGCCTTCCTCGCCCTCTTCATGCTTCTTCGCATCAGCCCCATGTTGACCGGCATTGCCCTCGGCGTCATCCTCACCTTCTCGCTCCTCCTTCAGAAGGCATTCGGAACCCTCCGCCCCATCTTCCGCGAGCGCGGCAAGATCACCGCCGAGGTCACCGGCCGGCTCACCGAATCCCTTTCCGGCGTGCGCGTCGTCAAGGGCTATCATGCTGAAGCGCGCGAAGAAGGCGTCTTCGCCCAGGGTGTCCAGCGACTCCTCGACAACGTCATCAAGTCCCTCACCGGCGTCTCCCTCATGAGCCTCTCGGCCACGCTTCTGCTCGGCATCGTCGGCGCCATCGTCATGTATCTCGGGGCTAAGCAGATCCTCGCCGGCGCGCTCACCCTCGGCGGCTTCATGACCTTCACCGCCTTCCTCGCCTTCCTGGTCGCCCCGGTCTTCCAAATCGTCGGTATCGGCACCCAACTCACCGAAGCCCTCGCCGGTCTCGAACGCACCCATGAAGTCCTCACCGAAAAAACGGAGGACCAGGACCCCCGGCGCACCGTCTCTCTCGGCCCCATTCAGGGCGAGGTCCGCTTCGATAACGTCGGCTTCGAATATGACCCCGGCAAGCCCGTCCTCTTCGACGTCTCCTTCACCGCCAGCCCCGGCACCGTCACCGCCCTTGTCGGATCTTCCGGTTCCGGAAAGTCCACCACCATCGGGCTCGTTTCCGCCTTCCACAACCCCACCTCCGGTCAGGTCTTCGTCGATGGCGTCGACGTATCTACCGTCCGCCTCGACTCCTACCGCACCCAACTCGGCGTCGTGCTCCAGGACACCTTCCTCTTCGATGGCACCATTCGCGAGAACATCGCCTTCTCCAAGCCCGGCGCCACCGAGGAGCAGATCCTCGACGCCTGCCGCGTCGCCCGCGTCGACGAGTTTGCCGAAAAGTTCGAAAACGGCTACGATACGGTCATCGGCGAGCGTGGCGTGAAACTATCTGGCGGCCAGCGGCAGCGTCTTTCCATCGCACGAGCGATCCTTGCCGATCCGCGCATCCTTATCCTGGATGAGGCCACCTCCAGCCTCGATTCCGAATCCGAGCAGATGATTCAATCCGGCCTCGCCCACCTCATGCGGGGGCGCACCACCTTTGTCATTGCCCACCGCCTCTCCACCATTCGCCGCGCCCACCAGATCCTTGTCATGGAAGAAGGCCGCATCCTCGAGCGCGGCACGCACGATTCCCTCTACGCAGCCCAAGGCCGCTACCGCGATCTCTATGACAGGCAGCACGGCCTCGTTTCCAACCTCTTCCTCGCCCCAGGCGAAGGCGATTCCGTCGCCGAGTCCGATAGCGGCCAGACCCCTCGTGCCCGTCCGCTCGGTGAACCGGTACGATTCCTCTAAGACAGCACGTATGGACAACGGGTTTACTCCACGGGAGATGAGAACCCTGCGCGCATTGAAAACGCCCGCCAGGGTCCAGGAATTCCTTGACTTCGAAATCGGCTATGACAAGCAGGAGGACGGCCCCACCTGCCGCTCCCCCCGGTTGGTCTTGAAAGACCGCCGGGCCCACTGCATGGAAGGAGCCCTCCTCGCCGCCGCCGCCCTTCGCGTCCACGGGCATCCGCCCATGCTCCTCGACCTCGAAGCCGTCCGCGACGACGATCATGTTCTCGCCGTCTACAAAGACCGCGGCCACTGGGGAGCCATCGCCAAATCCAACTACGCCAGCCTCCGCTTCCGCGAGCCCGTCTACCGCACCGTGCGCGAACTCGTCATGTCCTACTTCGAGCATTACCACAACGTCTCCGGTGAAAAGACCCTCCGCCGCTATTCCCGCCCCGTCAGCCTCACCCGTTTCGACCACCTCCACTGGATGACCTCCACCGACCACGTCTGGGCCATTCCCGAATACCTCTGCACCGTCTCCCACTTCCCCGTCATCACCCGTCAAATGGAACGCCGCCTCAATCCCCTCGACTCCCGCCTCCGCGCCGCCGAAAAGGTCGGCATGCGTAAGTGAACTCAATACCCCGCCAGCGCATTAAAGAACATCTTGAAACTCTGGTAACTCTGCGCCCGGTACTGCGGCCGCATCCCAAACAGGATCACCTTCCCGCTCCCGACAGCCTCCTCCACCAGCGCCGCCCGCCCTGCCAGGTACCGCTGCCCCAACAACCACCCCGACGCCAGCACCCCCGAAGCCGGATACCGCGCCACCACCTTCACCCCCTCGGAAACCTCCCACGCCGGGCTTCCCTCCGACCAGATCGCGATCTCCTTCGGCATTCCTTTCGCCAGCGGATGGGTCTCGTCCAGCGTCACGTTCAGCAGCGATCCCGGCGAATAAAAATCCCTGCTCGAAACCCCTTCCACCGTGCTTCGCACCCGGATCCCCAACCGGTCCACCGCCCACTCGCAGGCATCGTTCAGAAACACCAGCGTCCCGCCCTCCCGCGCGAATTCCTTCAATGCCGCGGCCCCTTCCTCGCCCAATCCGCCTGTATACTCCTCCGGCATCGATCCCGGCGCGTATCCGCTTTCCATATCCCGTGCCCGCTGATCGGGAAACACGATCACATCGAAACGTTTCCGCAATCCGCCCGCCCGTACCGCCTTGTTCTCCACGCTCGTATACGGGAACCCGAACGCATCCAGCACCCACCGCGTCCACCCTTCGTCCATCACCGGAATGTAGCTCCGGTACAACCCGATCCGCGGTTTCTTCATCGCCTTCCACTCCGCGCCCGCCGCGCGGTTCACATAGAAATTCCCGGCGCCATCCCGCGCCACCGGCCTCCCCGCCTTCCACGCTGCTGTCACCTGCTTCCAACTGTCCACATTCGACGCTGCCAGCGCGCCCTCCGGAACCTTGCCTTCCTGGGCGAACGGAAACGCCCGCGCCGGCACAGTCCGTGCTTCGAACTGGTCCTTCACCGTATCCACCGCCACGCCCATCAGCAGCGGCAGCGTCTGCGCCGTTACGTCATACGGCGTTTTCGGCGGTCCCCCCGGATACAGCCGCAAATCCGGATAATGCTGCCGCTCGAGCAGCGTCTTCGCGAACGCGCTATACGGCTGCTGCATCCGCATCACATACGATCCAGCAGCGTACCGCTTCCCGTCCGCCTCGAAATCCGCCGACGCCTGCTCCACTTCCACCATCCCGAATGCCAGCGTCTCCAGCATCTTCTTCGCCGCCCCCGGATCAAGCTGTCCTTTCGGGACCACAAACGAGTACGGAACCTGCCGTTTCGATGCCCGCTGCAAAATCCGGTAGAAATTTCGCAGCAGGTCCTCCCGCCGCATCGCTGCCTGCCACAAGCACGATTCAAACGCAATCAACTGGTCGTCGATGATGTCGCGCAGCCGCCATTCCCCGCCGAGCCACGGCTCCAGGTAGTTCCACGACCGCTCCCGCGGATCATATCCCAGCGCCCTCCGCGCAATCTGGTCCGGCCGCACATAGATGGGGCTCGCCAGCCGCGCGCTCGCCGATTCGCTCAGGATCCGCATCCCCCCGTGGTAGGCCTGGTAGTGCCGCGCCGGAGTCCAGAAGTCGTACATCGCGTTCACCGCCACGCCCTTCTTCCCCGCCGCCGTCAGGTCCGCCGCCATCCCCATCCCGATCATGTTGCCTTCCTGCATCAGGGCCGCATCCACGTTCGGATCAATCGGGTCCATCCACGGAGGCACGAACATTCGCGATGCCGTCGTCCCTTGCTGATGCACGTCATACACGATCTGCGGATGCCACACGTTGTGCAGCCGCGACACCACCGCCCGCGTCTCCGGCTGTGAAAAGATGTACCAGTCCCGGTTGTTGTCGTGTCCTACATAGTGCTGGTACAACTCCGGCGGCCCCGTCCCCTCATAGGGAGTTCCCAGCGTCTTCCGGTACCATCGCGTCACGATATCCACGCCGTCCGGATTCAACGAGGGAACCAGAATCAGAATCACGTTGTCCAAAATCTGCCGGAACTTCGTCTTGTCATCCGTCAGGATGCGGTAGGCGAACTCCACCGCGCTGTGCGTCGAAGCCACCTCGGTCGCATGGATCGAGCAGGTGATCATCACCACCGCCTTCCCCTGCGCGATCAGCTTCTCCGCCGCCGGCTCATTTGTCCTGCGCGCATCCGCCAGACCCGCCTGGATCTGCCGGTACCGCCCCAACTCCCGCACCGTCTGCTCGCTCGAGATAAAGGCGGCGATCAGCGGCCGCCCTTCCACCGTCCTGCCGATCTCCTCCACCCTGATGCGCCCGCTCGTCCTCTCGAGCGCGCGGAAGTAGCTCACCACCTTGTCCCAATCGAGCAGGACCCGGTCCACCCCAATCGCGTGTCCGAAGTGGCTCTCCGGCGTTGGCGAAGCCGCCGCCGCAACGGCAACTCCCGCCGCCGCCAGCAGCGCGGCCCGCATCACGCGCATGTGCGGTTCAACTCCACCCACAACGCCCTATACCATCTCAGGAACCGCTCCGGCTCCTTGCTCTCTTGCGCTTCGCACAGCGTATAGCGGTCGTACTTCGAAGCCTTCATCAGCGCGAACAACTCCCGGTACGGATACGGACCCGCGAGTTCATTGATGTGCGCGTTCTTGATCCACGGCCGCAACAGGTTGAAATTCTGCTTCACGCTCCCGTTGATGATGTCCGTCGGATTCGAGTTCCAGCACAATCCCACGTGGTCGTGCCGCGTCGCCTTCATGATCGCCGCCGCCACCGCCGGTACTTGCGTCTCGCGCCCGTGGACCTCGAGCCAGATCTCCACGCCCATCCGCGCTCCGTAAGCGCCCACTTCCCGCAGCGACTCTCCAATCACCTCAACCGTCTTCTGCGGCCCCAATTCCTTCGAAATCCCGTTCGGCCGCACCTTCACGCCCCACGCCCCCGTATCGTGCGCCAAGTCCACGAATTTCTTCGCTTCCTCGATGTTCTTCCGTCTCACTGCCTCGTCCGGCGAATGGAATTCGCACGTACTCCCGAGACTCAGCAGCCGCACCTTGCTGCGCGCGAACCGCTCGTGCACCTTCGTCCGTTCCTCGGGTCCAAGCGAAGGCTCCACGCCGTGCTTGTGGCCCGTGCGCAACTCCACGGCCTCGAACTGCGCCGCCTCCAGCTTCCCAATCAGTGTTTCGAGATCGTAATCCTTCAGAATGTTGTACGTCACAGCGCCGAGTCGCATGGGAGTCCCCTTTCTCCATCGCCAGAGATGGAAACTCAATTGTACTTGCTGCCGCTCACCGCTTGGCGGCCCGGTTCATCGCCTCGATATACGACCGCTCGAAGTAATAAAAGAATCCGTCCTCCCCGCCCACAATCAGGTCCAGCCGCCCGTCATGGTTCCAATCCGCCACGTTTGGCGTCGGACTGTGTCCCCTCAACGGAGCCTCGATCAACCTCCCGCGCGGCGTCATCACCGGCTTCGCCTGCGTCCCTGTATTCTCGTACCACAGCGGTCCATTGTCCCCATCGACAATCAGATCCAAATCCCCATCCCCGTCCCAATCCGCCAGTTCGATCTTGCGCCGTCCGCTGCTCCCCGCGCGCCCCGCCGCCAGATTCAGAAAACGCCCGCTCGGCGTCACGAAGAGCCGCTCCGGCGGCATCAGGCATAAGCGCGCCCCGCACCGCGCCCGCCGGAACAACGACAGATACCCCTGGTGATTCAGCATCACCAGGTCCGGCAATCCATCCCTGTCCCAATCCACCACCTTCGGCGTCGTCCGCCACTGCGTCACCAATTGTTTCCCCTTCGGCTCCCACCACACCCAATCCGGCTTGGGAACCCTACCCTTCCACTCCACCTCGATATCCTCCCCCGGCGCCAGTTCCGGCTTTCCCGCCGTCCCCACATTCCGGTACCACACCACCGACCCCCAAATGTCATTCACCAGAATGTCGAGCTTCCCATCCAAGTCCCAATCCGCCACGGAAGGGTTCGAGTATCCCCACTTCCGCTCCGCCGGACCCTGGATCGATCCGTTCCTTCCCGCCACCCGCCGGATCACCTTCCCGCCGGCCTTCAAATACCCGCGGTCCTCAAAGGCAGGGCTCTCCTGACTCCCCACATTCTCGAAATACTGCAAATACCCCGCCGAATTCCCCGCAATCAAATCCAGCTTCCCGTCTCCGTTCCAATCCACCGCCACTGGACGCGACAGCGCCCCGCTCTTCACGTATGGATCCACCTGCTCGAAATACCGCGGCGCGGCAAACCACGGCTCCTCACCACGCGGAGCCAGATTCTCCACCAGCGCCACTCGCCCGTCTTCTTCCCCAATCACCAGCGACGGACGCCCGTCCTTGTGCCACCGCGCCACGCGCGGCTGGATCATGCACAGATCCATGTGCAGGACCGTTCCGCCCGCCTTCAGCATCTCCCCCGCCGCCAGCTTCGGCATGCCTGATCCATTCACGTTCCGGAACAACCACACTGAGTCAATGAAGTCCGACCCCACCAGCGACAGCCGCCCGTTCCCCAGCCAATCTACGGGATTCGGCGCCGGGCTCCCGTACTGATCGAGCGTCTTCCCTCCGGCCATCAGCTTCACCGGAGCCTCATACCTCGGCGCCGCGTTCGTCCCTACATTGCGGTGGAAGTATACGTACCCGTGCAGCGGCCCGCGCTGCCAGACGCCATTCTCATCGAACGCGTCATCCCAGCCGTAATCCCGCCAGTCGCTCACCCCAGTCAACAAATCGATCTTCCCATCCCCGTCCCAATCCACCGGGTACCACAGGTCATCCCGCCCCACGTGATACTCCACGTGCAGCGCCACCTTCACCGGCTTCGCCAACCGGTTCTTCACCACATCGCTGAAGTACCCGCCGCTATACACCAGGTCCACTGCGCCATCCCCGTTGAAGTCCGCCGCCACTAGGTCCTTCTTCCCCGGCCCCATCCACTCCGCTCGATCGAACAGCGGCTTCTCGTTCGTCCCCAGGTTCCGGAACAGATAGATCCCGTTGTACGGCCGGTCCGGGCATCCGACAATCAGGTCCTGAACTCTGTTTCCGTCCATATCCACCACAACCGGATGCGCCCACAGACCCACCGACAACTTCCCCTTCACCCCGGCGCGCCCGTAGGCGATCCGCTCCCCGGCCCCCACCATCGCCGGCTCCGCCAACCGCTGCGTCTCGCCGTCCCGGCCCACATCCCATGACACCGTGTAGGAAGCCGCCCCGGCCGACACCCAACTGATGCGCGCCTCCGGCGCCCGCCAGTCCACCTTCACCCCAATCTCGCTGTCCGATCCCGCACCCCGCACCCGCACCGAATCCGGATTGAACTGCCGGGGCATTTCCTTCTGTATCCACACCGGATACCCCGCCTTCGTATCCGCCTTCACCTCGATCTGAAAATGATTCCCCGGAGCACACCAGGCCGCCTCGAGAAATACAAACACCCCAAGTAGAATTCCGCCCATTCCGCGCCTCCTGAAGAATTCCATATGTTTATCCACGAGGAGGCTACCTGTCAATTGAATCCACCCGCCGCCTGGCCGCCGCAAGCCGCGGAGTAGGGGGAAACCGGTCCGGAGCGTGATGGTTTCGCCATCCTGTTTTCCGCGTACACTGGTGAGAAGGTACGCTCGAACAAGATGGAGGTTCGCATGAAGAAGTTGATTGCGGGGTCGCTTCTGGCTCCGGCCCTGCTTCTGGCCGATTTTACGTACACCGAAACCACGCGGATGACCGGCGGCGCGC
>JADLBD010000237.1 GCA_020847975.1 Bryobacterales bacterium
ATATCGTTCATCGTGCTTGCCTGGACCGGTTTTGCGCTCAAGTACCCCAACTCGGCCTGGAGCGCGCCGCTGCTTGCGTGGGAGTCGTCATGGCCCGTGCGAGGCACGGTGCACCGCATCGCCGCCGTGATCTTCAGCGCTTGCGGCGTCATCCACGCCGTCTCGCTGATCGCCAGCCGCAAGCTGCGCGAACATTGGCTCACGCTGCTGCCGAAAGCGCGGGATATCCGCGAAGGGCTGGCTCAACTTGCTTACAATCTCGCTCTCACCGAGAAGAAGCCGAAAGTATCCGCCCACTCCTACGTGGAGAAAGTGGAATATTGGGCCGTGGTTTGGGGGGCCTTGGTCATGGGTCTTTCCGGCGTCCTGTTGTGGTTCAACAACTGGTCGCTGGCGTGGCTGCCGAAGGTGTGGCTGGACGTGGCCACCGCCGTCCACCTTTACGAGGCGATTCTTGCCTGCCTCGCCATCCTCGTCTGGCACTTGTATTCCGTGATCTTCGACCCGGACGTGTATCCGGTTGACCCGGCCTTCCTCACGGGCAAAACAGTCCGCCGCCGCGGCCAGGAAGAAGCGCAACCACCGGCAGGGGCAGCCCAGAAGCAACCGCAGTCCGTGCACAAGGAAGCTGGCGAAGACCCGAGTGAGATGTAGAGGCCAGCCTCCGCCTCATGACTTCCGTGGAATCTCCATTCAGGCGCAGCGGAATCCCAGGCGGTCATTTTCGGACGACGTGGAATTCATAGCTGAGACTCTTGCCCGCTTCTTCCAGTTGCAGTTTGTAAGCGCCCGGCGCAAGCAGCGAACCTCTGCACACTGCGGCCAGCCCTTCCGGGGAACTGCGGCGCAGGTTATCCGCTTTCCACACTTCGGCTCCAGAGCCGTTTCTGAGAACGGCGGAAGCGCCCGAAGCGCCGAACCCTTTGTCCGCCACCCATAGAGCGACCCAGCGGGCGGAACCCGGCAACTCCAGCGTATCGGCGGGGAGCCGGACGACGGCCATTCGCGCCATGTCTCCCATATCCTGTTCGTAGCGCTCCTTCCACACCGCCGCCGCCGTTTGGGCGCGTTTCATCCGCGCCTCCAGATCGGTGGTGCGCACCATCAAAAATGCCGTCCCCAGGCACAAAGCCAGGACCGCCGCCCCGGCCAGGCCCGCCCACAGTCCGCCGCGGCCGCCTTCGCGGCGGCATGCTTCGCACGTGCGGCGATGTGCTTCGTATTCGCTGTGATCCATCCTGTTCCAGGATACCGATGTTGGGGATCTATGCTGCTGCCAAAGCAAAAACATCCTGCGCGCGCGCAAGCTCTACGTCTATGCTGCTCTGGCCCTTGTCGATTAGAGGCTCGAGAATGATGGGAATGTTCTCAGGAATGAAGTCCGCGACCGCGCGAAAGGCGTTGACCGCGTTTCTGGAGATCGGATCATGCCGGCTAGAGGTATTGACCTCGCTCATGTGGACCTCAGCCAATCGGTCTCCAAAGGCCTTGAGGAGGAGAACAGCCTCCGTCATGCTCGGGTCTACCTGTCTGGCATGTCCGATATCGAAGCAGAATCGTGCCAGCGGTAAAGACCGGAATATGCCATTCAGCTCTTCGACCGTCCTTCCCACTGGTTTCCGTTTGTCCATATTCTCGATGAGCAGCCCTTTGCCAAATGCTTTCCACAGCACAAAATCTTGAATAACGTCCGGATGCACCACAACCGGGTAGCCCTGTTCGGCAACCCGGCGGAGTTGTTCTGCCACATCCGGCTCCAAGTCCGGCGGAAAGCGGCTTGGGGCATGCACAGATACGAACGAGAACCCTTCCAAGTCCAGAAAGGGCAGGTCTCGAATCAAAGACGGGAGTTCCTCCAGCCGAAGCGCCGAAAGCTCCACAAACCGGATCTGGTGACGGCGCAGGAGTGCAAGAGCAGTTCGGTAGTCACCTCTGGCCAAAGCACCTGTAGAAAATCCGATCGGTCTCATCAAAATACTCCGTACGTCATCGCAAGGCTTTGAAGCCGTCTATCATCCTTGAGGAACAGTGCCACCAACCCTTCGTGGAACGACTTGCTCAATTGCCGGATCTCGCCCCACACCTCAGAATTTCGCACCTCGTCCTGGCTCCGCCCCGTTTCCAGTTCGCTCCGTTTGCCGGAATCGTCGAGTATGGCAATAAACCGGTCATAGCTATCAAAAATGGCTCGTGCTGTTTCATGGCCAATCTCCAGATTCAGACAGACCTTCGCAATGATTTCCAACGGGTTCAGCGCGATCTGGCGTTCGATGTACGCCGTCAGCAGCGAGACATCTTTCTTTTCCCTTAGTAGTGTTAGTGAGTCATCGGCATCGCCGTCCAGGTGGCAAAGGAAGACGGTCGCCAGCCCTGCGGCGAATATCAACTTCCTAGACATCCGAAGCTTCGCGTTGCGAAGTGCCCATTTCTTGTCATTGTCTGCACGTTGCTTGTAAACGAAGTCCACAGTCACGGTACGCCAGTACCGCGTCAAGTCGTTCAGTAAGAACCTCGGGATTCGGATGTCGCCGCTGCTGTGGGTCAGCCCTCTGTCGTCCTCGAGGTATCGTCTCAAAATCTGCCGCCGGACGCGGTTGTACGCCTCTCCATTTCCTATCGGGAGGGATTCCAGCAAGAGAAGAATACGGCGGGTGGTGTTTGAGTTCAGATCGTCCTCTCCCCCAATATTGTGGACCAAGTCATGGCTGCTCACCATTTTTCCGAAGACTCCGCTTCTGCCCGGCTCAACGAAGCCGCCCGAAGCGAGCGAACGATCGATGTCCCGCTCCTGATTCTTGTGTTCCGGAACTGATTGGCCATCGATCAGCAGAATCCAATCGAGATCGCTGCCTGACGTCACCTCTCCTCTGGCTACCGATCCGAAAACAACCAGACTCGTGTCAGGGGAGTTGCGCTCCGCGAAGATCTCCTCCAGTTTCCTTCTCCTTTTCTGAGTGTCTGCTTTTTCTGAGTGTCTGCTTTCGCCTTGCGAATGGCACTCCAGGTCGAGCCAAGTCGCGACTCGAGCAGATCGATCGTCGAAGAATCAGGCATGAAGATTATCCTACGACGGCCTGGTCACAACAATTCGGCCGCCTGGCACCCGTACAATGAAAGATTGCCCCAGGTCCGATTCGAACTCCAAGCAATCTGCCCCCAAACCGGCGCGCGGGCCGGGTTGTTGCATACTCCCCATGGTGTTGTGGAAACGCCCGTCTTCATGCCCGTGGGAACGCAGGCTACTGTCAAGGGTGTCCCGCCGTACTATCTCGATCAGGAATTGGGGGCGCGCATCCTGCTGGCCAACACCTATCACCTGTTTCTGCGGCCCGGCCACCTGCTGATCGAACAACTTGGCGGGCTTCACAAGTTCATGGACTGGCCGCACGCCATCCTCACCGACTCGGGCGGATTCCAGGTGTTCAGTCTCTCCGGCCTGCGCAAGGTGACGGACGACGGGGTGCTGTTCCGCTCTCACCTGAATGGCGATCCGCACATGTTCACGCCTTCCTCGACCGTCGACGTGCAATTAGCGCTCGGCAGCGACATCGCGATGGTGCTCGACGAGTGTCTCGAATACCCGGCTTCGCACGAGCACGCGCGCAAGAGCATGGAGCGGACTCTGCGATGGGCCTCGGACGCCTTCCGCCACTATCGCCGCCGTCTCGAGGAGCGGAGAGCGCCTGGGGCTCTCTTCCCCATCGTGCAAGGCTCCATGTTCGCCGATCTACGCAAAGAATGCGCGGAGCGCCTGCTGGACCTCGAGGCCGACGGGTACGCCATCGGCGGCTTGTCCGTGGGTGAACCGCGCCCGCTTTCGCTCGAAATGGCCGCTGTATCCACCGCCGTCTTACCGCTCGAAAAACCTCGCTACGTGATGGGCGTGGGGATGCCGGAAGAACTGATCGAGTACGTCGCGCTGGGCGTCGACATGATGGATTGCGTCCTGCCGTCGCGCAATGCCCGCAACGGCTGCCTGTTCACCCGCCATGGCAAGGTGATCATCAAGCAGGCCCGGTACCGCGAAGACCCCGCTGCGGTGGATGAGCAGTGCGGCTGCTACGCCTGCCGGCGCTTTTCCCGGGCCTATCTGCGGCACCTGTTTCAGAGCGGCGAGATGCTCTTCTGCACACTCGCCACGCAGCACAACCTCCAGTGGTACCTTGACATCATGCGCCAAATCAGGCAGAGTATTTTGCTTGGGACATTTCCGGATCTCCTACAGCAATGGAGGTCCGCGGCGGCGTAAGGAATCACGCCTCCCGAGCACGAATCTCCCGCCTGTGGTAAATCCTGTGGATAGCCCGATGACAACGGAATGGCCGCAACAGGAACGGCGATGGGCGGATTTATGATTGAAGGACCAGAGTTGATGCCCGCTTTTCTCTTGTTGCAGAGCGCCCCCGGCGGGGGCGCCAATCCCGTCCTCAATTTCCTGCCCATCATTCTCATCTTCGGCATCTTCTACTTCCTGTTGCTCCGGCCCATGCAGAAGCAGCGGAAGGAGCAGCAGCAGTTGCTCTCGAGTCTTCAGGCGGGGCAGGTTGTGCAGACCACGGGCGGCATCATCGGCACGATCGTGGCTCTCACTGACGACACGGTGACACTCCGCGTCCGGCCGGATAACGTAAAATTACTGTTTGCGCGCAACACCGTCACGGGTATCGTGCCGGAAGAAACAAAATAAGGTAGTTTATTCCCCATGGACAAGAACCTCCGCACCCGGGCAATCATCATCGGGGCAACCATCCTAGCCTGCCTTTACGGAATCTTCGGTTTGCCGAAGTCGAAAGATGAGCTGGTGGAGAACTTGAAAAAGAACATCCGGCTGGGTCTGGACCTTCGCGGCGGAAGCCACCTGGTTCTTCAGGTTCAGGTGCAGGACGCCTTCAAGGCGGAAGCCAACACGGACGTGGAGCGGCTGAAGGAGGATCTCTCCAAGGCCAACGTCAACTACAACTCCATCGATACCAACGACCCGCAGACCATTGCGGACGCCGACAAGATCGAGATCTACATCAAGGGAGTTCCGGTGGATAAGACGGGCGCCCTGCGTACGCTGATTAACGACAAGTACGACACCTGGCTGCTCAGCACCACCTCATCGACGGACTACAGGCTCGCCATGAAGCCCACCAAGGCCCTGGACCTGCGCCGCGACACGCTGCTGCGCAGCATGCAGACCATCGAGAGCCGCATCAACGGCCTCGGCCTGGCGGAATCGAGCGTCCAGCAGCGTGGCCGCTCGGATGCGGATTCGGAACTGCTGGTGCAATTGCCCGGAGTCGATGACCCGGCGCGCATCAAGCAGATCATCGGCACCGCCGCCCTGCTCGAATTGTATGAGGTGAAGGACGGCCCGTTTGCCACGCCCGAACAGGCGCGGCTCAACTACCCCGGCGGTGTGCTGCCTCTCAATTCGAAAATCCTGAAGGCCCCCGGGCGGGCCGACCAGACCGAAGGCTACTACGTGGTTGCGCGTACGCCAGTGATCACGGGCCGTGACCTTCGCAACGCGCGCCCGCAGCAGGGGGAGTTCGGCAAGTGGGAAACTACGTTCACACTGAATCAGGAAGCCGCCAAGCGCTTTGGCCGGTTCACCGAGACCCACATCGGCAAGCGGCTGGCGATTGTACTGGACAATCAGATCCGTAGCGCACCCGTCATCCAGAACAAGATTGAGGACAGCGGCCGCATCACCGGCGCATCGAGCCAGCAGGATGCCTCCGACCTGGCGCTGGTCTTGCGCGCGGGCTCGCTGCCGGCCGGCGTTGTCTACCTCGAGGAGCGCACGGTGGGCCCGTCGCTGGGGGCCGACTCGGTGCACGAGGGCGTCGTTTCCGGGCTCGTAGGGTTGATCGCGGTGATTATTGCGATGCTGGCCTACTACCGCCGGGCGGGCATCAATGCCACGCTGGCGCTCGTGCTGAACGCCGTAATCCTCATCGCCGCGCTTTCCTATTTCGAGGCTGTTCTCACGCTGCCTGGCATCGCCGGAGTAATCCTCACCATCGGTATGGCGGTCGATTCGAACGTCCTCATCTTCGAGCGCATCCGCGAGGAGTTGCGCAATGGCAAAGGCGTGCTCGCATCGATTGACACCGGGTTCAGCAAAGCTTTTCTCACCATCATCGACACGCACGTGACGACGGTGGTTTCCTGCGCGTTTCTCTTCATTTTCGGCTCCGGCCCCGTGAAGGGATTCGCCGTCACTCTGGTCATTGGCCTCATCGCCAACGTGTTCACCGCAGTCTTCGTTTCCCGCTTCATTTTCGACTGGGAGCTGGCGGGGAAAAAGCAGGTTGCGAGTTTGAGTATTTGAGGCGAGTGTGGTAGGTTGTTTGTTCGCGAATACGGGAACTGTTTGGAGCTCTCCGGTGTCTATGGTTGTGACGCCGGATTCTGTAAGGTTGCATGGAGTTATTCAAGAATACTAATTTCGACTTTCTGGGCAAGAAGTGGCCGTTCATCACGACTTCTATTGTCCTGGCCCTCGCGGGATTCGGAAGCATCCTCGCGAAAGGCGGCATCAAGTACGGAATCGATTTTCGCGGCGGCGTCAACATGCTGGTGAAGTTTTCCCAGGCGCCTCCCGTGGAGAAACTGCGGTCCACTCTCGCGGGAAAGATTCCGGGAGAAATCGATGTGGTGGAAGTGCCGGGCACATCTGAAGTGATTATCGGCACGGAACTGCGCGACGAGAAGGCTCTCGCCGAGTCGCGCAAAGTCATGACGGAAACTTTGAGCGCGAGCTTCGGAGACACCGGGGGAAAGCTGGATCTGCTCAACATCGGGCAGCAGGCTCTTGTCGATCGGTTGCGGGATCCGCTGGCGCGCGCCGGAGCCGGTCTCACCGATCCGCAACTGGCGGATCTGTGCAAGAGCATACTGGCGTTTCGCGACGGCGGTCCCAACTACGGGATGCTCCAGAATCTCGACCAGTTGTCGGCCGTCAAGGGCGTCACTCCCGCTATCCTCAACGTTATCAAGCAGGAAGTGGGACTCTCCCACTTTGCCATTCGCAACGTGGAGATCGTCGGGCCGAAGGTGGGGGCCGAGCTGAAGAATCAGGCCATCCTGGCCACCCTGTACGCGCTTGGCGGAATGCTGGTTTATATCGCCTTCCGGTTCGAGTGGATATATGGCGTGGCCGCGGTGCTCGCGATCGTTCACGATATCGTCATCACCATCGGATTGTTTTCCATTTTCAACAAGGAGATCTCGCTCACTGTGGTGGCCGCGCTGCTCACGCTGGTCGGCTACTCCATGAACGACACCATCGTGGTGTTCGATCGCATCCGCGAGAATCTGCGTCTGATACGGCGGGAAAAATTCGAGAATCTGGTCAACAGCAGCATCAATCAGACATTGAGCCGGACGGTGATGTCCTCGGGCCTCACGTTCCTCACCGCAATGTCGCTGCTGTTGTTCGGAGGCACAGTACTAAACGGGTTTTCGTTCGCGCTGGTCATTGGTATTATCGTAGGAACCTATTCTTCCATCTTCATTGCCAGCCCGATTCTGGTCTACTGGAAATCGTGGTCGGATAAGCGGCGAGCCAGTGGAGGTTCGGAGAAAGTGGTAATCAGTCCCGCCACCAAGCAGGCGGCGAAATGATGGGTTGAAAGAGGCGGCCCGCAAGCCGCCGATCACTCCGCACCGGGCTTGCCCGCGCGGACCTGAGGAGAGGAAATAGACATGTTTGAGCAGAGCCTGGTCGATGGCAGAGGGCAAACCAGTAAGCCATGGACGGTATTTGTATCGTTCGTGAGTCAGATTGTTGTTCTCGGCATTCTGGTCCTGATCCCTCTGATTTACACGGATACGCTGCCGAAAGCTCAGTTGACGAGCTTCCTGGTGGCTCCCCCGCCGCCGCCGCCACCGCCTCCTCCCCCCGCAGCGGCGCCTCCGGTGAAAGTGGTTAAGGTTATCCCCAAGCAGTTCGACGCCGGAAGGCTGATGGCACCGAAGGTCATCCCCAAAGACATCGCCATGATTAAGGAAGAAGAGCTTCCGCCGAGCATGCCGTCGGTGGGAGTGGTTGGCGGCGTTCCTGGCGGTGTTCCCGGCGGCGCGCCCGGCGGCGTCATCGGCGGCATCATCGGTTCCGTACCGACGGCCGCTCCTCCGCCCCCGCCGCCCCCGGTGAAGAAAGTCGAGAAGCCCCCGACGCCGCAGCGCATCCGCGTCGGCGGCAATGTGCAGAGTGCGAAATTGATCCGTCAGCCCAAGCCGGCTTATCCGCCGCTTGCCAAGCAGGCGCGCATTCAGGGCACCGTCCGGTTCCAGGCCATCATTGGCAAGGACGGCACCATTCAGAATCTTCAATTGATCAGCGGCCACCCGCTGCTGGTTCCCTCCGCCACCGAGGCCGTCAAGCAATGGGTTTATCAGCCCACGCTGCTCAACGGCGAACCGGTGGAGGTGGTGACGCAGATTGACGTGAATTTCACTTTGAGCAATTAGCAGTTGTCCGGGGCTCGGGCCCCAGACGGAAAAATTTCAACTCGCAGGAGAAAATCAAGTATGTTCCTACAGATGCAGGTTTGGGCTTTGCTCCTTCTCCAAGAAGGAGGGGCCATGGGTTTCGACCTCAGGTCCATGTGGGCGCAGATGGGCGTTCTGGCTAAGGCCGTGGTCATCGTCTTATTTTTCATGTCAGCCTGGTCAATCGGTGTGATGATTGACCGACTGCTGGCGTTCAATGCCGCCCGCAACCAGTCGCGGCAGTTCGCCCCCGCGGTGGCGGGTGCGCTGCGCGAGGGCAAGCTGGACGAGGCGATCAAAATTGCTGACCGGTACAAGAAGAGCCACCTGGCGAAAGTTGTTGTGGCGGGACTTCAGGAATTCCGGGCGCATCAGATCAGTACAGAGATACCGGGCGATGAGATTGAAGCCTCGCGCCGCGCTCTCGAACGCGCCGAAGCCATCGTACACGCGGAACTGAAGCGCGGCGTCTCGAGCCTGGCAACCATCGGTTCCACCGGCCCGTTCGTCGGACTGCTCGGCACCGTGGTCGGCATCATCAACGCGTTCAAGGGTATTGCCAGTGAGAAGTCCACCGGTCTCGGCGCTGTGGCCGGCGGTATTTCCGAAGCGCTGGTCACCACGGCGTTCGGTCTCTTCGTGGCTATCCCCGCGGTCATGATGTTCAACTACTTCACCAACCGCGTGGAGTCGTTCGACGTCGAAATGGGCAACTCCAGTTCCGAACTCATCGATTACTTCCTCAAGCGGTCCCAGAAAACCGCCGCCAAGTAGTAGATGGAGTTTGCTGAACAGGAAATGACTTGCGGCTCAAAGCGAGTTGAAACTCCGTTCCCCGGAAGCGCGCGGGCGCTTCCGGGGGCAACCGGAGCCGCCAGTGAGTGAGGAAGAGAGAACCTGATGAAAAAGCAAAAAGCGCTCCCTCCGGTCGCCGACATCAACGTCACCCCGATGGTGGACGTCATGCTTGTGCTGCTGATCATCTTCATGGTGATCACGCCGATGCTCTCGAAGGGCGTCAGCGTCGATCTGGCCAAGACGAAGAACCCGATTGCCATGGCGAATGCCGACAAGGAAGACGCCGTGCTTGTTGCCGTCACTCGCGACGGCCGCGTGTTTCTCAACACTACCCAGATGGCGGCTGATACTCTGCCCGCCAAAGTCAAGGATATGCTCACCAACAAGCTTGACAAGACGGTGTATATCAAGAGTGACGCGCGCGCCCGCTTCGAAAAAGTGGTGGAAGTAGTGGATAATCTGCGCGCCGCCGGCGTGGACAACCTCGGCCTGCTGACCGAACAGATCCAGCAGAACCCGGAGAAGCCCGGCGAGAGCAAACAGTAGACAGCCGAGGGAGAGGGAAGGAGAAACTCTATGGGAATGGCAGTTGGCGGACCTGGGGGAGGACCCAAGTCCGATATTAATATGACTCCTCTGATTGACGTGCTGCTGGTGCTGCTCATCATCTTCATGGTGATCACGCCACTCACACCAAAGGGCCTCGAGACCCTTGTGCCGCAGCCGCCGCCGCCGAACGCTCCTCCGCCGCCTCCCGGCCAGGACCGTACCGTCGTTATCATAATTAACAAAGACAGATCGATGATGCTCAACACGGAACCTATCCAGGAAGACCGTCTTGGTTCGCGTCTCGAAGAAGTGTTTAAGACCCGCGCCGAACGCGTGGTCTTCGTCAAAGGTGATCCCGACCTCGAGTTCCGTGACGTCGCCAGGGCGATCGACATCGCCAAAGGCGCAGGCATTGACAAAGTCGGGCTCATGACCCCCAAGATTGAAGCCGGTCAGTGATTGGAGACGATTTGCGATGATGCGTAACTGGAAATTGTATCTCGGCGTTGCGGCCGCCGCCGTCGTAGTCTCGCTGAGCACAGGGTGTGAGAAGTTGAAGGCCCGCGACCATCTGAACCGCGGAGTCCAGGCCTACAAGGGCGCCAAGTACGCCGAGGCAGTCGAACACTTCAAGACGTCGGTCGAACTCGATCCCACCTTTCCCACCGCCCGCCTCTACCTCGCCACCGCCTACATGAGCCAGTACATTCCCGGAGCCGAATCCAAGGAAAACCTGGAAATGAGCCGGCTCGCCAAGGAACAGTTCATGAAGGTGCTGGAGCAGAACCCCGGCGACAAGATTGCTGTTGCTTCGCTTGCTTCGCTCTACTACACCCAAGCCCAGGGCATGACTTCGCTCGATGAGAAGTTGAAGAAGCTCGACGAAGCCAAGGTCTGGTACGCCAAGCTTGCGGAAGTCGATCCGGGGAACAAGGAAGCCTACTATAGCCTCGGCGTCATCGTCTGGGCGAAGTGGTATCCCGCTCTGATGGCCGCCAAGGCCAAACTCGGCATGAAAGCGGAAGATCCCGGTCCCATCAAGGACAAGAAGGTCAAGGAAGAGCTGAAGGAAAAGTACGGCGCCATGATCGAGGAAGGCATCAAGGACTTCGACAAAGCCTTGTCGATCGACAAGGAATATGACGATGCCATGGCCTATATGAACCTGCTCATCCGTGAACGGGCCGATCTCGCCGACACCCCGGAAGAGTATAAGAAGCAGGTCGAAATCGCCGATTCCTGGGTCCAGAAGGCCCTCGAGACGAAGAAGATCAAGGCCGCGCGCCAGCCCGCCAACCAGGGCATCGTTCAGGAATCGAAGTAGTCTCTTTCAATTGCAGTGTCTAAAGGGCGGCCTAACCAGGGCCGCCTGTTTGTTTTTTACGGCTCGAAAGCCGGCCCGTCAGGACTATTTGTGACGCTCTTCTCCGCCGTCATCCTACTCTCCTCCTTCCTTCTCTTTCAGGTCGAGCCCATGCTCGGGAAAATACTGCTTCCGTGGTTCGGAGGCGGCGCCGCCGTGTGGACTGTCTGCCTGCTCTTCTTCCAATGCGCGCTGGTCGCGGGCTACGGTTACGCCGCAATTGCTCGCGGGAAACCGCACGCGATCCTGCTTGCCGCATCGCTGCTCTGCCTGCCGCTGCGTCCCTCCCCGGCGGATCTATCCGGACCATCCCTGGGCATCCTGCTCACCCTGGCGCGAACGGCGGGCGCCTCCTATTTCCTACTGTCCGCCACCTCCCCTCTGCTCCAGCGCTGGTACACCGGAGGCGACCCATACCGCCTCTACGCCCTCTCGAACTTCGCTTCCCTGCTCGCCCTGCTCACCTACCCCATCTTCATCGAGCCCTGGATTCCCCTGCGCCGGCAGTTGGATGTCTGGTCAGGCGGATACCTCGGCTTCGCGGTCTTGTGCGCGGCGCTTGCCTGGGCCCACCGGGCGGCGCCGCGGCCCGTCAGGCCGCCCTTGCGCTTTCGCGCCTCCTGGTTCGTGCTTCCCGCCTGCGGCTCCGCGCTGCTGCTCGCCACGACGAACCAGATGTGCCAGGAGGTTGCATCCCTTCCATTCCTCTGGATCGCCCCCCTTGTCCTGTACCTGTTGAGCTTCATCATCGTCTTTGATCACCCCCGCTGGTATCAGCGCCGGCTTTACGCATTGCTGGCCGCGATCGCCATTCCCATCGCCTGCGCCCTGTACGGGACGGGAGGCAATCTTCCGCTGAAGGCGATCCTCGCGGCCGACGCCGCAACCCTGTTTGTCTGCCTCATCATCCTCCACGGCGAACTGGCTCATGCCAAGCCTGAGCCTGGGCTCCTCGGCCCGTTCTACCTGGCCATCGCGATAGGCGGCGCCATTGGAGGAGGAATGGTAGCGCTGGTCTGCCCGCGCCTGTTTCGCTCATATGCGGAATTTCCCCTGCTTCTCTCCGCCACCGCGATGCTGGCGCTGATTGCCTGGTATCGGAGCGGCGATCTCAGCCGGTTGCGCGACATGCCTCTGTTGTCCCGGGCCTCCGTAGCCGGTCTGGTCATGGCTGCCCTGATTCCCTTCACCGTCTTCGATACGGGATCACGCCGCGTGCTGGCCGCCTCCCGCAATTTCTTCGGAGTGCTGCGCGTTACGGAAGCCGCGGATGCTCCCGGCCCCCGCCGCATGTTGACACACGGCGCGACTACTCACGGCACGCAGTTTCTCGATTCCGAACGCCGGCGCTATCCCACCGCCTATTACGGCCGCACCAGCGGCATCGGCCTCGCGCTTCAATCGATTCGCAATCACACCCGCCGTCCCTTGCGCGTGGGGGTGGTGGGCCTGGGAGCAGGAACTCTGGCGGCTTATGGAGAGTCCGGCGACCTGTTCCGCTTCTATGAAATCAACCCTGCCGTTATCTCCCTCGCCCGCCGTTACTTCACCTATCTCGGGGATTCCGCCGCGCAGGTCAACATCGTCGAAGGCGACGCGCGCATCCGCCTGCGCGAGGAGGCTCCCCAGCATTTCGATCTTCTGGCCATCGACGCCTTCTCCTCCGATTCCATTCCCGCGCATCTCCTGACGGCCGAATGCAGTGAGATTTACCGCCGCCACCTGGCGCCGGACGGGCGGCTGCTGTTCCACATATCAAACCGCAGCCTGAACCTCGAACCTGTCGTCAGAGGGCTTGCCGGGTATCTGCATTGCCGCTCCTTACGCTTTGATTCGGCGGGAGATGATGCCTTGGGAACACTTTCGGCCACATGGATGGAGCTGACACCCGGGAAGCCGCCGCCCGTACATTCCGCGGTCATTCTCTGGACGGACGACTTCACCAGTCTTTGGCGGCTGCTCAAGTAGGCTGTTGACTGCACCGCCTATAATAGAAATAAGCTTTTACCGGCCGCCTTTCGCACAATGGCATCCGATCCCATTCTGTCCCCTGTTGAACCCGCAATTGCGAAGCCGCTGGAGCCCTGGCAGCAGCCCGAAATCGAAGCTGCCTACCGCGTTCTGGAGGACAAGGTCAGAAGTTACCGCCCCTCCGACGATCTCAGCCCTCTGCGCCGCGCCTTCGAGCAGGCCGCTTACTGGCACCGCAACCGTAAGCGGGCTTCCGGTGAGCCCTACATTCTCCATCCCGTCGCCGTTTCCACCATCCTCGCCGAAGAGCAGATGGACATGGTGTGCCTCCAGACAGGCCTGCTCCATGATGTGGTGGAGGATGAGGACGTGCCGGTGGAAGAGATCCGCCGCCTGTTCGGCGACGAGGTGGCCGCGGTGGTGGACGGCGTCACCAAACTGGGCAAACTGAAACTCGCAAGCCGCGAAGAGCGCCAGGCGGAGAGCCTGCGCAAAATGCTGCTGGCCATGACCAGCGACATCCGCGTCATCATCGTCAAACTCGCTGACCGGATGCATAACCTCCTGACGCTCGATTCGCTCTCGCCAGAACGCCAGGAGCGCATTGCCCATGAAACGCTCGACATCTATGTCCCCATCGCCCACCGTCTCGGAATGGGCCGCATCCGGGCGCAGTTAGAGGACAACGCCTTCAAGTACCAGGATCCGGAAGCGTTCGCCGAGATCATGCGGCAGCTGGAATCGCGGCGGCAGGCGAACGAAGAGTATCTCGAGCAGATCAAGCTGGCTGTCGAGACGAAACTGGCGCGGGAGAACGTCCCCGCGCGTGTTTTCGGCCGCCTGAAGCGCCCGTATTCCATCTATCAGAAGATGAAGCGGCAGAAGATCGGCATGGACCAGGTTTACGATCTGCTCGCCATCCGCATCATCACGGATTCCGTGAAGAACTGCTATGCCGCGCTCGGGGTGATTCACAACGAATGGCACCCGATCATGGGCCGCATCAAGGATTTCATCGCCATCCCCCGCCCCAATCTCTACCAGTCCCTGCACACGTCCGTGTTCGGACCCGGCGGGCACAGCTTCGAGGTACAGATCCGCACCGAGGAGATGCACCGCATCGCCGAGGAGGGCATTGCCGCCCACTGGAAGTACAAGGAAGGCCGCCGGGGCGCCACGGACGATGACCAGCGCATCGCGTGGCTGCGTCATCTGGTGGAGTGGCAGAAGGAGATGAGCGACTCGCAGGCGTTCCTTTCCACGCTCAAAGTGGAGCTCTACTCGGAAGAAGTCTACTGTTTCACCCCCAAGGGCCGGGTCATGGTCCTGCCGCGCGAAGCCTGCCCCATCGATTTCGCCTACGCCATCCATAGCGATGTCGGCCACACTTGTGTGGGCGCGAAAGTGAACGGCCGCATCGTGCCGCTCAAGTACCAGCTCCGCAACGGCGACGTCGTGGAGATTCTCACGCAGCAGAACCACACGCCGAGCAAAGACTGGCTGGCGCTGGTCAAGACCTCGCGCGCCCGCAACAAAATCCGCCATTTCATCAATGCCACCGAGCGCGCAAAGGCGATCGAAATCGGCGAAAAGTATCTCGAGAAGGAAGCACGCCGGCTGGGCATTCAACTGAACAGAATCGCCAGAGGGAAGCTCGAATCGGTGGCCGGCGAATACGGGCACAGCAAGATGGAAGATCTCTACGCGGCGCTTGGCTTCGGACGTTTTTCCGCGCGCCACATCCTCCATCTGCTCGCTCCGGACCAGGTATCCGATGAAGCGGAGCCGCTCAAACCCGCGCCCGCCCCGGCCGCTCCCCCCACGCCCATCCCCGGGGCGGACGGCGACCTCGTCATCAAGGTCAAAGGCATTGACGATGTCCTGGTGTACCGCGCCAAGTGCTGCAATCCCATCCGCGGCGAGGGCATCGTGGGCTATGTCACCCGGGGAAAAGGCATTGCCGTTCATTCCACAAATTGCAAGAACGTCCAGAACCTGCTCTATGAATCCGAGCGGCGCATTGACGTCGAGTGGGCGCGAGCCGTGTCGGAGAAGTTTTCCGTCAAGCTGATGGTATACACGGAAGACCGCCCGGGAATGCTTCACGAAATTACGTCCATTTTCTACAACGAGAGCACCAACATCCGCTCGGTGGAGGCGCGCAGCGATGACAAGCGGACCGACGACAGCGCCATCATCGACCTCACCTGCGAGGTGAAGGACAAGCGCCAGCTCGAGAAAATCCTCGCCGCCATTCGCCGCATCTCCGGAGTGAGAGACGTCGAGAGAGTGCAATGATTCCGACAGACAACCCCGAACACATCGCCATCTCCAAATCCAAAGGCATCAAGATCGACTGGAAAGACGGGCATCACAGCGAGTACACCTGCGCCTATCTGCGGGACGAGTGCCCGTGCGCCGCCTGTACCGGGGCGCACGGCACCGAGCCGCAGAAAACCAGCTACTCGCAGCCGAAACCGGATCTGTTTCCGATGTATAAACCTGCCATCCGCATGGACGGGGTCGAGCCCGCGGGCAACTACGCCATCCGGATCCGGTGGAACGACGGGCACAACTCAGGCATCTACTCCTACGAACATCTGCGCCTCATCTGCCCTTGCGAGGGCTGCGAGGCGGAGCGCGAAAGGAAGAGCGCTTGAAACATTTGGCCCTACTTCTGTTGTTTGCCTCGCCGGCATGGGCGGATGCCCTGTCCATCGGTATCCGCGGTGGAATTCCCTTTGGCGATGCCTTTGACGCCGCGCGCGGCCGTAACTTCTCCCTCGCCGGCCATAACCGTTTCGTGCTGGGCCCGACTGTGGAATTGCGGCTGCCGATGGGTTTCGGGCTGAACATCGACGCCCTCTACCGCCGCTACAACTTCGAAACCACCACCGATACCGGAACCGAGACGAAGGGAGCCGGGCAATGGGAGTTCCCCATCATGGCGCGCTACCGCTTCCCCGGGATCATTGTGCGGCCGTTCGTCGGCGCGGGACCGGTCTTCCAGAAGATCACCGGCATCACGTCCACACGCAACGGCACCGGACTCGCCGTGGGAGCCGGCGTGGACATCAAGGTCCCGTTAGTCCGCCTCACTCCGGAACTGCGCTTTTCGCACCGCTTCCAGCAGCCGATCGTCACCCTTCCCTTGAGCGGGTTGACCGCGAATTCGAATCAGGTGGATTTCATGATCGGCATCACGTTCTGAGCGCTAACCGCGCGGCGGCGCGCCTGAGCGCAGTGGCTGCACGTCTGCGATCCCAGGGAACGGCGCTGACCGCGCGGCGGCGCGCCTGAGCGCAGTGGCTGCACGTCTGCGATCCCAGGGAACGGCGCTGACCGCGCGGCACGGCGCCTGAGCGCAGTGGTTGCACGTCCACGATTCCAGGAAACGTTGACGAATGTTGTCTGTCTACGGAACCCACGCCACCAACTCGATCTCGACTCGCGTGGCGGTGTCGGGAAACTCGACGCCGAACGCCGAGCGTGACGGCGGATTCTTCGGGAAAAACTCGGCGTAAACCTCATTCATCGCGTTCTTCTCCGTCTTGACGTCGGCCAGAAACACGGTCACCTTGATCACGTTCTCGAGCGACGACCCGAGGGATTCGAGGTTCTTTTTGTGCTGCTCGAGAGTCCGCCGCGTCTGCTCCTTGATGTCCCCGCCAAACGCCAGCGGATCCTTTCGCGCTTCCGGACGGACTCCGGTAAGGCCCGAAGTGTAGTAGAGATTGCCGACTTTCCATCCGCCTGCCACTTTCACAGGCTTGTTGGTTTCGGCGGCTCCGGCAGTGAGTACTCCCGCTGCTCCGAGAAGTAAGAGTCTTCGATTCATAGAAGATATCTTACACTCGTTGCTCCTTAATGCATTGGCGCTCCTGTGCATTGACGCTCAGGCGATGGCGGTGAGACACCCCGCAAACCGCCCGGAACGGTCCGATTCAATCCGGCTGTAGCCAAGCTCCCGCAATCGCTCCAGACACTTCTCGTGCAGACCGGCGCACTCGCCGCCCAGAAAATCGTGCGTGTCCAGCAGGATCACCGGCCGCCGCTCGACGATCAGCCGCCCGGCGCCCTTCAAAACGCCCAGTTCCGCCCCTTCGACATCGATCTTGATTACGTCGGGCGGGCGGGCGCCTTCCTGACGCATCCACTGGTCCAGGCTCACGGCCCTTACGCGAATTCCCTCCCCTTGCCTACTGAGGTGTCCGGCCATGAATCCCGCCCCGGGATCGAAACATAGCTCGCCATCGCGGTCAGTCACCGCCGCCGCCACCACTACCACGTTGCGTATGGCGTTCAGTTCCAGATTCCGGCGCAGGAACATCTGATTGCGCGGCAGCGGCTCAAACGCGTACACAAGCCCGCTCTCTCCGGCCAGCTTGGAAGCAAGCACGGTGTGGTAGCCCGCCTGCGCGCCCAGGTCGTAGAACACGCCGCCGGCGGGCAACAGGGATGCCAGTTGATCCAACTTCTCCCGCTCATAGGTGCCGAGGACGCAGGACCGCACGCTCGAACGCACGACCCACCTCGATCCCCGCAGAGGACCTGTCAGCACCGGCATCACCACTTCCGCATCCGTCAGACCACGAAGCCAGGACAGCATGGACACACTCCTCTCTCCTTTGAGTTGTGCCGCCGGCCTTCCCATCCTCTCAATGATTCGGGGGGAAGCCGGTTTGTATAATCTGGAAGTCATGCCTATTCTGCGCAGAACTGCTCTTGCCGCCGGCGCGGCCTCCCTCCTTCCCGCCGCCTCCGATCGCATCCGGGGAGCCATCATCGGCGCCGGCGGACGCGGACGCTACCTCACTGGCGAATTCAAAGAAATCGGCGTCGAGATGGCGGCCGTATGCGATGTCTACGAGCCCAATCTCCAGGCCGGCCTCAAGGCCGCCTCGACCGGAGCCAGAAGCTACGACAACTACAAAAAGTTGCTCGAAGACAAGTCTATCGACGTAGTGGCCGTCGCCACTCCGGATCACTGGCACGCCCAAATGACCATCGATGCGGTGGAAGCGGGCAAGGACGTCTATGTCGAAAAGCCCCTCGCGCACACCATCGCCGACGGATTTCGCATGATCGAAGCCGTGCGGCGGACAAAGCGCATCGTGCAGGTGGGCACACAGCGCCGCAGCTTCGACGTTTTCCAGCAGGCCAAGCAGATCATCGATTCCGGGGTCTGCGGCAAGGTGAAGCTGGTCAACAGTTGGTGGCTGAACAACACTTCCTCCTTCCGCAAGGCCACGCTCAACGGCAGGCTCGATTGGAAGCAGTGGCTTGGAAACGCTCCCGCGCGCGAAATAAGCGCCGAGCGGTTCTTCAACTGGTATTGGTTCTGGGACTACTCGGGCGGACTGCTGGTGGGGCAGGCGGCACACGTCATCGACGCCATCCACTGGTTCCAGAACTCCACCTACCCGCTGGCTGTGACGGCCAGTTCGATCAAGCCCAACATCCCCGGCGCCGAGGTGCCCGAAACCGCCACTATATCCGTGGAGTATCCGGAAGGCTATCTGGCGATTTTCACGCTCGGCTACCAGGCCATGCGCTACGCCGGAGTCAATGACCAGTTGAAGCAGTTCCACGGCGACAAGGCGCGCTTCGACGTGGGGCGCGAATCCTACGCGCTGTACAAAGAGGACCCCAAGGCTATCGACCTGGCCGCGGACCCCAACGTCCGCAAGCCCGGCAGCTTCAACGGAGCCGCCCGCGCCCACATCCGCAACTTCCTCGAATGCGTTCGCACGCGCAAAGAACCGAACGCGCCCATTGAAGTGGGACAATACACCAACGTCGTTCTCTGCATGGCCATGGAATCTCTCCGCACCGGCAGGCGCATTCGCTGGAACGCCCAGGCGCGCCGCGCGGAAGCCTGAAAATGACACCCCGGCTGTTTGCTTTGTTCCTGCTGCTGTTGGCGGCGGCGCCGGCGCAGACTGACACCCGCGCCTTCGAGAAACGTCTGGAAGCCGACCTGGCGCAGTCCACCGCGGAATGGCATGCCTGGTTCACGGCTAACTACGCCAAAGACCAGACGCGCCAGGGAGAGGGCTATGGCATTCTTGGCATGGCCCGCCTCCATGCCCGCACCAAAGACCCCAAGTACCTGAGATGGGCGAAAGAAGAGATCCACGCCACCGCCGCCGCCCGCCGGCCCATTCATCCCTTCCACGCCGCTTCCTTCATAGAGGCCTACATCTACTTCCGCCCCTCGCTTCCGCCCGCCGACCGTACCGCGGCCGAGGAACTGATCCGGCTCACCTTGCGCGGCCAGTACGCCTTGCCCGATTGGGGCGCGCACAACCGCTCCCTCATCGGAGCGGCCGGCTTTTACCGCGCCGTCCAGGCCATGCCAAAGGACCCGGAAGCGGGCAAGTGGCGCGGCTACGCCGAGGCGCTGGCGAGCGAAAGCTGGGGACATTGGTCTGTCGAGGACGCTTCCCTCTATCAGCCGCTGTGGATGATGTTCCTCCTCGATTGCGCCGACTCGACCGGCCGCCAGGAAGAACTGATGGCCAAGCCCACCACCCGCTACTATTTCGATTACTACCGCCAGTTGCAGATGCCCGGCGGCATGATGCCCGACTTCGGCGACGGCGAGTGGTCCTCGATGTGGCAACTGTACGTGGCGGTGCTCGTCCGCGCCTCCTCGGCTTATCACAACGGCGAGTACCTGTACGCCGCCGAACGCCTCTACGACTACTGGCGCGCCCAGTTCCCCCTCGGTGGCTATGGCATGCTTGCCAATGCGCAGGCGCTCAAATGGCTCGACCCGGGCGTGGAAACCAAACCTTTCCGCTTCACGCGCTCGGCCGAGGCGCTCGAGGACCTTATTGGGAAGAAGATCGTTTTCCGCAACCCCGCGGGGGCCTATCTCCTGCTCAATTACCGTGACCAGGGCCCCTACGGGCGCTACACGCGGGACCATGTGAACCAGGTCCTGGCAGCCTACGAGGAGAAGCCCCACCATGGCCACGCCGACGAAAACTCCATTACTTCTCTGATGGATGACGGCACAGTCCTGCTTGGCGACGGAGGTTACCGCCCCCAGAACGACTACTTCGGCGGCTGGCGCGCCGATGTCTTTCACAATCGCCTGGTGGCCCGTGAGGGCTTCCCCATGCACGGCGATGTGTTCGACTTCCTCGCCGCCAACAAGCTCTACACGCCCGTCGAAACCGAGAAGGTGCACTTCCGCTCCTTCCGCGGCATTGACTATTCCCGCACCCGCCTGCGCGATGATTCCCGCGGCTACACCGCTGACCGCATCCTTCTGTTCTTCCCCTCCCAGGGGAGCTTCGTCGCCGTCGACAACATCCGCATCACCCGCGCCGGACACAAGACATTCGCCGACATCTGGCATCCTGCCCACATCCTGAAGACCGGCGATGGTTATGTCGTCTCCTGGCCCGAAGGCTTGCAGATCGGCGGCATCCGCTGGAACAATCCACACACCCGCGATCTGCTGGTGGAGTTTCTTGACCGCACCGGCAAGCGCGAAGCCGTAAAAGAAATCACCCGCCGCTACGAGCCCTCGAAAACCTTCTACCAGTTCGCGAGCAACTGGTATTTCGAAGGACAGCGCCTCACCTTTATTACTGTGCTGCGTCCCCATGCGGCCGGGACCTTCGATCCGCGGATGCTCGACGAGGTCAGCCTCCTCGAGGGCTCTCATAAAGAGGACCGCACACTTGGCCTTCGCGTCGCCACGGCGGACGGAACCCGTTTCACCATCGGCCTGAAGCTTGATCAGACCATCGGCATGGCCAATCGCGACGGACGCCCGTTGTGGGATTGGGAATCCGGAGCGGTCTCCTACGGACCTCTTCGCACGGACGCTGATTTCGCCTATGTGAGCGAGGGTGGTCCCTCAGGCCGCCATTTTGGTCTGATGAATGCGACGCGCCTGGAATGGCAGGGCGCTCCTCTGTTCGACATGCCGGAAACGGACGTGATCTATCAGGGTCCGCACGGCAACCCCGTGAAGCGGCAAAAGGCGAAGATGCCAGCGTGGGAAGAATGAAAGGACAGCAGGGTTCTAAGGAGTCCACCCTGCCTTGCCCTCGAAATCTCCCGCCCTATCCGCATAATTCCGGCCCTCCCTAAGGCCTTTGCCGCGTAGTATTCCCATCCTCCCTTTCCTACCATGGGACTGAGCTAGGAGCATGGACGCATGAAGTGCCTATACTGCGGGAAACGGCTGGCGCTGCTACGCAAGCTCACCGACGGTGAGTTCTGCTCCGACATGCACCGCCGTCTGTTCCATCAGGAACACGAAAAGATGGCCCTGACGCGTCTCATGGACGCGCAGAAACGCTTCGAAACTCTCACCAGAACGGGCACGGAGACGAGTAACGGCAAGAACGGCAAGAACGGCAGGAATGGGAAAGCCGCCCCGATGAACGGAGTGCCGCTCCCGCAGGAGGAGATGAAAGGGTTCCTTCCCTACGGTCCGGTCACCAAGTCCCTGCGGGGCTTCCGGCAACTGTCCGTCGGACCTTTGAGACAAATGGTAGAGCCGTTTCTGCCGGAGCTCCATCTGCGTCTCGAGGTGTTTCCTCATACGGCCGGAGCCGTGGAGATTGCCATCGCGCAGCCCGGCCCCGTTGTCTTCCGACGCCCGGCGGCGTCATTCGATGCGCTTGCGGCGGGCCCGCGGCCGGAACTGCCTGCATGGAATTTCCGGCAAGGCGCTGCCCGTCTCGCCGGCGCCGGGGAGCAGGGCTGGAAGTGGGAACAACCCGCTGGCTTCCAGACACCGCTTCGGGTTTTCAACTGCGGCGCTGAGCTTGCGTCCCTTCCTCCGGCGCTTCCCATGCTCGCCTTTGACCCGGTGCTCAACTTCCCGGAAGGCGCCCTGGATGTGGACCCGGTCATCGAAGTGCAGATCCTCGAGCCTGCCACGCCGGTTCTTCCCGAGGAATTCGCCCCTGGATTTTCGGGCGCCATCTCCAAAGCTTTCCCGCGCGGGCTGCTCATACCTGTCGAACATTCCGTCATGGGCGTCGAAGAGGTTCTCACTTTCGAGGAGAACCCGGCCCCCGCTCCCATGACTTCCAGACTGGCTCCCTTACAGAAGCCTGATGCAGCAGAGCGGAAACGGAACATGCGGCGCGTGCGGACGCGAGAGATGTTCTTCCCGCTCCCCCGTCTTGGCGACCTGCCGGCGCTTGCTTCCCGCGTTGCGCACGGTAGTGTTCCGGAAACATTGCTTGCCGGGGCAACCGGATCCGAGTGGAATCCCGGGCCCGTGGCCTTGCCGTTTCTCGCCGGGCCGATGGATTGCGGCGCGGGCTGCGGCATAGGCGCGTTCTCCTTCGTTCCCGCCCCGATCAGCGAAAGGCAGGTCTTGCCGCGGCTCGGGGACATCCCAACCATTCCAGTCCGATTGCCGGAGGGCGAAGCCGTCGAAGCCGTCCTGGCGACTGCGGTCACCGCTGCCCCACTGGCGCCTCGTATGAGAACCGCGGATGACTTGTCTGCCTTGGATGTGGCCACGCCGTTCGAGAAACCGAGGCTGACCGGCCTGCTGCGAACTCCCTCGCTGCTCATCTCCGAGCTGCCCGAGAGGCTGACCGGCGAACCCGTTGCGGGAACGGCATACGGCCGTAGCCGCCGAGTGGCTCCGGTTACATCGAGCACCGCGGATCACGTGGTGAGGCCGAAATTCCCGCCGGGCGCGCTCTTTCATCCCTCTCCGAACCTTCCGGCCAGCCATTCAATGGCTAGCGTGGCGCTCCTGGAAAGGGACTCCGTCCTTGGATTCATCCGGTGTCAGGGAACGCCCGCCGAAACGCCGGCCCCGCGGGCCATCTTGCCTGCTTCGCGCTTCGCGGGAGAGCCTCTGCCGGCTCTCTCGCGGCAGGCGCTCCCGATTCCCAGCCACACCCCGGCGGCTCATCCGAAGAGCGCTCTCGGCCAGGGCCAGGCTTCTTTGTGGCCGGATCCGGCGCGGATTATGCCGCGCCTCCAGGCCGGAATTGCGGAGGATTGCGACGTCCGGGACGCCGTTCGCGCCATCAATGTGGTATGGGGCGGACGCCGCAAACCCTGGATGCGCATGCCTTCGTTTGCTCTTCCAATCTCCAGACCCGATCTGAAATGGTTTGTTATGTCCGTGCCAGTGCTTCTTCTCCTCGCAGTGTATTCGCTCACCAATAGCCAGGAAACGGCTCCTGTCGCCTCCGCCGTTCCGCAGGCCGAACCGGAAACTGCCGTCGCCGAGGCCGCGCCGCCGGTCTCCAGGCATGTGCGGTCCCACAGCCGGAAGGCTGCCGAACCGCCTCCCGTAATCGCACATGTCCCGGAGACGGCGGTGACACCGGCGAGCGCGGCGCCGTTCAGCGGTGGGATCGAGGGCCTCAAGCAAAGCATCCTCCGCCGTGCGGCGATCTCTTTGAGCGACGATTTCCGTTCCGGACTCGGAGAATGGGAGGGTCGCGGCGACTGGTCGAAGCAGTGGTCTTATGATCCGGCGGGATTTCTTGTTACGGGCCCCCTGGCGCTCTATAGACCTTCCCTGAATTTGTCCGATTACCGGATGGAGTTCCTGGGCCAGATCGAGAAGAAGAGCCTCGGCTGGGTCTATCGTGCCGCGGATACGGAGAATTACTACGCCACGAAGATTACGCTGACAACCGCGGGGCCGCTGCCGCAGGCGATCATCGAACGCTACGCGGTTGTCAACGGTAAGCAATCCTCCCACTACCGCCGGCCTCTGCCGTTGCAGATTCACGCCGATACGCTCTATCGGATACGCGTAGATGTGCGTGGTAACGGTTTCACCCTATTGGTCCAGGGCCAAGTGGTCGATTATTGGAGTGACGACAGATTAAAAACAGGTGGAATTGGATTCTTCAGTGCAAAAGGGGAGCAAGCGCGTCTGCGGTGGGTCGAGGTTTCACACCAATATGATTTCCTCGGCCGGCTGTGCGCCTTCCTGGCCCCGTATAGTTTGCCTGCAAAGGATGGGAGTCTGAAGCAATGAACCAGAAAAAGCGCGTGGAGAGAGAGCCGGCCAAGCCGGTAACCATGGGCGTAATCGCCGAACCTTCCCA
>JADLBD010000238.1 GCA_020847975.1 Bryobacterales bacterium
AATTGGTTGCGCAGGCCGCGACGCCCGCCGAGCGCGAGCGCCTCGCCTACCTCGCCGGGCACCTCGAATTCCTCGTTCCCTATGCCGACGCCTGGATCCTGGCGCACCGCGCTCAAGGGGTGCTCGACCAGGTCGCGCGCCTCGTCCAGGAGAAGCGCCCCGCTGATGCGCGGGGCCGCGTCCGCGCCGAAGCAATTCCCCTCTGGCTCGAGCTGGCGCCCAAGGTGCGCCAGGCGATGCTCGCTTTCCAGAATATCGCCGCCACGCGTAGCGATGTGGGCACACTGGCATCGCTGCACAACAAGTTCGTGCGCCTCGCCCTGGTGCGTCTGCGGATGTCCATCGAGGAGTATCTCGGCGAAATCTCGCCTGATATGCAGCGGGCTTACGAGCAGGCCTCGTCCGCTGCCGTCGCCGTCGCCCAACGCCTCTTTCTGCCCACGCGCCCTACCTTCCTCGCGCGCGGCGAAAAGGTGCGGCTGCTCATCCTGGCTCCAGGTCCCGCCGACCCCACCACGGTGACGCTCCACGTCAAGCCGCATGGGGCGCCGGCCTTCACGTCCCATCCGGCGCGCCTGCTGGGCCGCCGCACCTGGGAGACCTGGCTCGGGCCCTTCCCGATATCCGCGCCCCTGGTCGAATACTACGTCTCCGCCCAGGCCGGCGCCACGCGCCTCACCGCCCCGCTCGGCGCGCCGGAGTTGAGTTGCCGCCTGACGCTGCTGTGACGCCACCGGAAGGCGTCTCGAACCTATAAGCGCGGGAGCGAGCAGGACGGGGGGAAATTCCGGCAAGGAGAGTGATTGGCATTATGGCCACATTCACCTGCGTTCACCGGCTGACAACGACCAAGGCCTCTGCCCATTCGCGCAGGTCCCAGCCGGCGCAGGCGACGTCCGCCGTAATGACGTGGAGCGTGGCGGCTCCGTCCGGGGGTGTCAGACGGACCCGGCCGTTCTTTCTTTGCGAGGTTCGACGCTCAACTCGATTGGCGTTTCCAGGCGCCAGCCGTGAGGCGCGTGGACCGTGATCCGGAACTCGTGGCGCTGCGAGGAGTGGTTCAGAACCACGAACTCGAGAGTGAGCGGTTGTCCCGCTTTGGCCTCGCTGCGGTAGGGAAGGAAGCGAGCCACTGTTCGTCGAGGCCGAAGTTGGGACCGTCCCAGGGAAACAGCGCCCGGGATAGCCCGGCGCGGGTCGAAAAATTCTGACGCATCAGTTCCACCTGCGCGGGGGTGAAGCGGAACATGGGCTCGATATGATGGTTCACCAGCCACTCGGGGGTGCGTTTCAGCACGTCCAGGCAGTAAGCGATGCTTTCTGGGGTGGGACGAAATTGCGGTTGAGCAGACTGTAGTCGTCCATGCCAGAGGGCGTGAACGAGTCGCCAACGAAGAAGATCGTCTCACCGCCGTCTTTCTTCACGCCTGGAACATCGAGTCGATGATCTGGAAGCGGCATCCGGACACGCGCGATGGGGAAGCGGTGGATGCCGTTCGACTGCGGCAAATGGTGGCGCGTGTCGTCTACAAACCGGACCAGAATCGCGTAGCGGTGAATTGGAGGAAGGAATCGGACTGATGGGCTCAGCGGGACGGAACGATGCCAATGCGAACAACTTGTCGGGGCTGAATGGTTGCCAAGGTGGCGAGACATTCTGGAAGGAGCGGGAGCAGGTCCGGAATCCGATTCGAGTACGCGTGGAGGATCAGCACCGCGATTCGCACTGAGTCGAGATTCTGTTGGTAAGGGAGGTTTTTGTCGAGTGTCAGGAGAACATCGAACAGCGAATCGGCCAGTGCCAACAACTCGCCATTCTTCTTCCCTGACCAACCGCATTCAACGACCGTGCGGCATTCGTGTCCTTCAAGATGTGCGGCGAGCTTTCGCGGCAGGTTCTCGTCGATGAGAATCTTCATCGCGGGCTGGTAAGAAGAGCCTTCGCTTCTTCCAGAGCGGCGATGGCCGCCTCGCGGGTAACGGAGGGGAAGTTGTCCAGGAACTCATCCAGCGTGTCGCCGGCTTCAAGGTAGTCGATCAAGGAATCGACGGGCACACGCGTTCCCCGGAAGCACGGCGTGCCTCCCAGAATCTCCGGATCGCTCACGATGACGGATTCGCGTTCCATGGAACACCTCTCAGTCCTCAGTCTATCAGGGACGCGCGATTCTAGACGAGTGTAGTCCGCCGTGGTAACACGTTTGCCCGGGGAAGTGCGAACAGGCGAATTCGAACTCGCGCCACAGCGGACTGTTTGTCCCTCACCGGCGGCGGTCACCGGGCGAATCGGGCTGTAGAGCGCCATGGCGTATGCCTCCGGGAACTGCTGCCGCACAACTGGAAGGCCCTCGCAACCACTCCCCAAGACTGAAATCAGACGATCCCGCTCGGGCTTGCTGCTTGGGGGAGAGGTGGTTCCCCAGACGCTTACCCCGGCGCTACGGCTTCTTGAAATACCAGAGCCAGAAGTATTGCTCCCCGGCGCCATGCCGGTGCCTCGCTTCAAATCCACAGGATTCCGCCATCTCCACTGCTTGCGCATCGGAAAAAGAAACGCCAAGCCAGGTGTCATCCGGCTTGGTTTCAAAGGACGTATCCCCTTGAACCTGGAACTTGAACAGCGCTCCGGGACGCAGCAAACGGTGGACTTCGCGGACGTAACGGACAATCACGTCCCGGCTGGGAATGTGCTGAAACACGATGGTCGAAAAGGCGAAGTCGAAGGAGGCGCTCTCCGTAATCCCCTCGAGATCGGCGCCGTTGTTTTGCAGCAAACGCACGTTAGGCCTGTCCCGTAGGAATTCGCCCGCCTGGCGGATCATCTCCCCGCTGACGTCAACCGCCCAAACCTCGCCGAATACCTCCGAGAGAGCCCGCGTCACACGTCCGGCTCCACACCCGATCTCCAGGATTCTCATCTGCTTCGGATCTTTCCCCAGGCAGATGTTGATCATATCGGTGAGGATCTCCTCCTCCACCGTACGCTGCCCGGACTCCCGGAACTCCTCGTCCGTCCATTGCTCCCGCTCGGTGTTGACGAAAAACCGCGCGTTCTGCCGCGCCCGCTCGTCCCAATCGAGCCGCATCTTATCCAACTGTTCTTCGAACTTCATCGCCAATGCTCATCCTACCGCGTCTGTTCAATCCATAGAAAGGCGTAGTATACTTATATCTGACCGAGGTGTGGGCGGCTAGCTCAGTTGGGAGAGCGCAGCGTTCGCAATGCTGAGGTCGTGGGTTCGATCCCCACGCCGTCCACCAATCCCCCTCCAGCATCCACCGGCAGGTTCAAGCCAACAATTCTTTGATCAGTTTTCCGTCCGTCAGTGTCGGCCGCTCCGCCCGCCCGTTGTGCAGGTAGGTAACCCGCTCGTGATCCAGCCCCAGCATGTGCAGGATGCTGGCGTGGACATCGTGCACATGGTAAGGATTCTCCACCCCCCGAAGTCCGATTTCGTCTGTCGTCCCAATGGCTTGGCCGGGCTTGACGCCGCCCCCGGCCATCCAGATGGTAAATCCCCAGGGATTATGATCGCGCCCGTCGCCTTTTTCATTGAACGGCGTCCGGCCGAATTCGCCCCCCCAAACCACCAGGGTCTCCTCCAAAAGCCCTCGGGCCTTCAAATCGGTCAACAGTCCGGCGATCGGTTTGTCCGAGGCGCGGCACCACTTCGAGTGGTTCTCCTCGATGTGCGAATGCGCGTCCCAGCCGCTGCCGGAGCCGCAGTACAGCTCGACAAACCGCACGCCCCGCTCCACCAGGCGCCGCGCCAGCAGGCAATTGCGCCCGTAGGCGAGCGTCGCCTCGTCATCCATGCCGTACAGCTTCCTGGTGGCCTCGCTCTCCTTGCTCAGGTCCACGGCTTCCGGACCGGAACTCTGCATCTGGTAGGCGAGTTCGTAGGACCGGATGCGGGCATCGAGTTCGCTATCATCCTCTTTGTCCGCATCCCAGCGTGCGTTGAGTTCGTTGAGAAAGTCCAGCTTGCTTCTCTGCTGCGCCTTGCTCACCCCGTCGGGGTTCTTCAAGTGCAGGATCGGCGTATCGCCCGTGCGGAACTGCGTGCCCTGGAAAGTGGCCGGCAGGAATCCGGAACTCCAGTTCTTCGGTCCCCCCACCACTTCCCGGTCATCGAGCAGAACCACGAAAGTCGGCAAATTCCGGTTGGCGCTGCCGAGCCCGTACGTCACCCAGGCTCCCATGGACGGCCGTCCGGCGAGAATCGAGCCCGTGTTCATCTGGCAAACCGAACCCACGTGGTTCAACCCATCCGCCTTGCACGAGCGGATGACCGCCAGTTCATCGGCGTGCTCGGCGATGTGCGGATACCAGTCGGAAACCCACAACCCGCTTTGCCCGTGCTGCTTCCACTGGCGCTTGGACTGCATCAGCGTGTTATTGGCCGTACCCATGGCCGTGATGGGACGGCCAAAAGAAGCGGGCATGGGCTGGCCGTTCAGTTTCTCCAGAAGCGGCTTGGGGTCGAACAGGTCGACGTGGCTCGGGCCACCCTCCATAAAGAGCCAGATGACCGATTTCGCTTTCGGAGGAAAATGCGGCGCTTTGGGCGCCATCGGATCCACCGCGCGGGGAGCGGCCACACCCTTGCCGGCCAGCATCGATCCAAGCGCGAGCCCCGCAAGACCGCTGCCGGCGCGGGTAAAGAATTCCCGCCGCGTTCTTACTTGCCAGTGATGGCCGAGTTTGTCCAGCATCGGACCGTTCCTCCTTCAATTCAAATATAGAAACTCGTTCGAGTTCAGCAGCATGTGGCAGAAGTCCACAAACGTGGCATCCTTCGCGCCGGTGATCTTGTCCTGCCGCTCGAGGAAGGCCAGCGCCGCCTGTGTCTCCTCATTCTTTGGTTCCCGCGAATACACCAGCCGGTATGCTCGCTCCACCTGCGATTCGCGCGTCATGCCCGCATCGTTCCGTACCCTCTTGGCCAGATCACGCGCCCAGCCGAGCACTAACTCGTTGTTGAGCAGGTCCAGAGCCTGGTTCGCGCTGACTGTGTTGTTCCTCCGGGCGCAGCTTTCATGGGTATCCGGCATGTCGAACTCGACAAACATCGGATAGCGGGTGTTGCGTCTCACGAAAACATATACGGAACGGCGGTTGGCTTCCGATATCGACTCGTCCTTCTTCCATCCGCCGCGCGTGACCACTCCCGGCGGCAGCGGTGGAAATACGCCGGGGCCGTACATCTTCTCGTTGAGCGCCCCGCTTACCGACAGCATCGCGTCGCGTACCGTTTCCCCCTCGAGCCGCCGCCGGCTGAAGCGCCACAGCAGCTTGTCGTCCGGATCCGCCTTCGCTGCCTGCTCGTTGTAGGCCGATGATTGCTGGTACGTGGCCGAGAGCAGAATCATGCGGTGCATTTTCTTCATGCTCCAGCCATTTTCGACAAACGTCGAGGTGAGGAAGTCGAGGAGCTGCGGGTTGCTCGGACGCTCGCCCATCACACCGAAATCGCTGGGCGTGCCGCTCAAACCGCGCCCGAAGTGATAGTGCCAGATGCGGTTCACAATAACCCGTGTCGAGAGAGGATTGTTCGCATCGGCCAGCCAGTTGGCAAGCGCGCTGCGGCGTCCGGACGAGTCCACCCCTTCCGGCTTCACGATCCTGGCGGGGGCGGGGTCGAGGATGCTGAGAAAACCCGGTTCCACTTCATACATCGGACTGTCGTAATTGCTCACCCGCAGCACATAGGTTTTCGGGGACACGCTCTCGTTGTCGATCATGGCCTGGGCAACGGGGAGTTCCCGAGGCTTGATGTCGTCGAATTTCGCAAGCTGGCGGGAGAGTTCCTTATAGCGCCGGGCCTGTTCGCCCTTCAGTTTCTTGGCCCCGTCCTCTTCAGGGTGTTCGATCTGCGGCTTGGCCTTATAGTACATCTGCCACTGAAATGGCGTGCGCTTCTCGGGCGGCGTCGTAATCGCATCCTGGATCTCGGGCGGAAACTTGTCAAAACCCTCTTTCCACAGTTCCTCCAGTTTGGGCTCCGCCAGGGCGTGCATTTCCGAGCGAATGCTCTTCGTCTGCGCATCCCAGACGACGTGCTTGCTCTCGTAGGCTTTGCGGTCTTTGAGTGCCGCAAGCGAGGCTTGGTCCTCGATGCGGGTGTTGGCGAAGAAAGCCTCGAGACGGTAGTAATCCTTCTGGAGAATGGGGTCGAACTTGTGATCGTGGCACTTGGCGCAGCCCACCGTCAGCCCCATGAACGTCGAGCCGACTACATCGGTGACGTCCTGTAGCAATTCCTGCCGCCGCTGCATGAGGTTGCGCGCGTTCGATTCGTCGGGAAAATGGCGGTTGAATCCGGTGGCGATGAGCGCGTCGGGATCGTTGGGGTAGAGTTCGTCCCCGGCAATCTGCTCTTTCACGAAACGATCATAGGGCTTGTCCGAGTTGAGGGAGCGGATCACGTAGTCCCGGTAGCGCCAGACATTTGGCCGGGTTTCATCGCTCTTGAACCCTTCGCTGTCGGCATAGCGGGCCAGGTCGAGCCAGTGACGCGCCCAGCGCTCGCCGTAGTGCGGTGAGGCAAGCAAGCGGTCCACCACCTTCGCCCAGGCATTCGGCGAATCATCCGCGAGGAAAGCTCGCGTCTCCTCGGGCGTGGGAGGAAGCCCCGTGAGATCGAGCGAAGCGCGCCGCAGCAGCGTGATCCGGTCCGCGGGCGGGTTCGGCTGCAGCCCCTTTTCCTCGAGTTTGGCAAGGATGAACGAATCGATGTCGTTTCGCACCCAGCCTGTCTTCTTCACAGCGGGTATGGAAGGTTTCCTCACCGGCTGAAATGCCCACCACTTGCGCTGCGCCTGCGTAAATTCCTTTTGCTTAGGCTCATTCATTGGCGCGGTGTCGCCCGCGAGCAACAAAGCGGCAAAACAACCGCCCGCGGCAACGGCGACAGTTATAGCCCTACGTGACGGAATGTGCATGAAGACACTCCTCCCAGAATACGTTTCGCAGCGATTCTATCACGGATTCGCGTCCGTTGGGGGAAGCTATGCCGCGCTATCTCTTAGACACTGTTGTCTTAATAGCGTAACGCTACCATGGGATCCACTTCCGTGGCCTTGCGCGCCGGCAGGCTGCCCGCCGCCAGGGCAACGGCGGCCAGTAAAACAGCGGCCCCCAACAACACCGCGGGGTCCGTGCTCTTCACGCCATAGAGCAGCGATTCAAACAGGCGGTTCGCCGCAACGGCAGCAGCGGAGCCAATCCCAATCCCGATGCCAAGCATAACCAGCACCTCGCGCAAAATGAGGCGGTGGATGTCATGCCGGTTTGCGCCCAGAGCCATGCGAATGCCGATTTCGTGGGTGCGGCGTGCCACAGTGTACGCCAGCACGCCATAAAGGCCGATCGCTGCCAGCAGCGTGGCCAGACAGGCAAAAGCGGCGGCAAACGTCGAGAGCAGCCGTTCGGCGAAGATCGATTCCGAGATTTGCGCGTTCATTGTCTTCAGCCGGTCCACGGGAATGTTCGGATCGAGCTTCGCCACTTCCCTGCGGATGAGCGGAGCGAACTGCTCGGCATCCATCGCGGTACGCACATAATAAAAAAGCGCTCCGAGCCGTTCGTCCTGACGGTAGGGCAGATAATACACGGCTCGTGGTTCGTTGGTCACCTGACTGTACTTGCTGTCTTTCACCACGCCGACGATCTCGATGTTCGTCTTCGTGCCCGGTCCCGAGCCGATCCCGAGATGGCGTCCCAGCGGATTACGCGTATCGAAGTACCGCTTGGCGAACGTCTGGTTGATGATGGCCACCTTGGGAGAGTTCATCGAATCTGCCCGCGTGAACTCGCGGCCCGCAACGAGTGGAATGCCGAGGGTGGCGAAAAAAGCGGGACCGATTTCGTTGATATACGCGTTCCTGTCCGACTCTCCTTTCGATGTGTAGCCCTCCACCGTGATGCTGTTCGAAGCGTTGCTGTCAGCGATCAGCGGGATCTCGGCTGCCGATACCATCCGCGCGCCGGGTAACGCGGCGAGGCGGTCTTCCAGTTGTTCGAACAGCGCCACGGCACGCTCCCGGTTGTACTTGGCAAGCTCCGGGCGGAGCGAGAAGGTCATCAGCCTGTCGCTCGAGAAGCCGACATCGATGCGCGTCATCTTTACAAGACTTGACGCAAACAATCCCGCCGTCACCAGCAACATTAAAGAGAGGGCAACTTGCGCGATCACGAGTGAATCGCGGAAATACCGGGAGGAGCCCGTGGTGACGGGCGTCAACTGGTCCTTCAGTGTGGGCGCAACGTCGGGTTTGGTGGCCTGAAGCGCCGGATAAAGACCGAACGCCAATCCGGTCGCCAGCGACACGGCCAGGCAATAGAGTAGAACACGACCGTCCAGTTGGGAGTTGATAAAGCCGCTCAGCTCCGTAGGGGGGATGAAGGAGATCAGTACGTCCAGCGTCCACTGGGCAACCAGAAGTCCCAGCAGACCTCCGGAGAGGGACAGGATCCACGATTCGAGCAGCAGTTGGCGGATCAGGCGCGCGCGGCTCGCCCCAATCGACAGCCGGATGGCGATCTCCTTCCGGCGCCCGGCGGCCTTCGCCAGCAGAAGATTCGCGGCATTCGCGCACGCGATCAATAGAACGAAAACCGTGATGCCGGTGAGGAGGGCGAGCGGCGTGGAAGCAGCCTGGCGCACTCCGCCCCTCCCGCCCGAACCAGGCTTCAGCACAATGCGCTTGTTGAGAAAGCGATCGAGCAGCATCTTGTCGGGATGGTTCAGCAGTTTGGCATCCTCCTGCTGGATGGCATGAAACGGCGAGTTGATCTCTTCGGCCGCGCGTTCCAGCGTCATCCCCGGCTTGAGCCGGCCTACCAGCGTTACCCAATAGTCCTTCCGGTCCTCCATGCCGTCCCAGTTCGGCGTCATCTGGGCCTTCATGGTGATGGGAACAAAGACATCGATTGGCCTTCCGAGCGTATCCCCATGGAAGCCCTTCGGAGCTACTCCCACGATCGTCATGGAATAGCCGTTGACCAGAATCGGCTGGTTGAGGACCTCAGGGCGGGCCCCCAGCCGGTTCGTCCAGTAGCTGTGGCTGAGGACTGCTACGTAATGGCCTCCGGGAGTTCGGTCGTCCTCCGGTGTAAACAAGCGTCCGATTGCCGGCTGCATTCCCAGCAGTTCGAAGTAGTTGCCGGAGACCAGGTGGATTTGGCCGGGCAAAGCCTGATTGTGGTAAGAAAGGCTGGCCGCAAAGGCGCGCATCCCCGCGATGCCCGCAAAGCTCGTCTGCTTCTTCTGAAGGTCGCGGAACATGGGGTAAGAGAACGATGGCATTCCGCCCTCGTCCGTGGAACTGCGGCCCTGCACAGGCCCTGGCTGATAAAAAAACACCAATTGCTCGGGGTGGCGAACCGGCAAACCACGCAGCAGAATCTGGTCCAGAATGGTGAAGATCGCGGTGTTAGCTCCAATGCCGAGCGCCAGAGAGAGAATCATGACACCACTAACGGCAGGAGCCCGGAGAAGGGTGCGGAGGGCAAAGCGCAGGTCAGACACGTGAGGCCTCCCAGGACCACATCATGGCACGCTGGGAGGATTTCGCCTAGTGGCGCAGGGTCAGATTTTACTTTTACCCCGCGCTCACTCTTTCGGGCGGACGGCAAACATGCATTGATAGCCGAAGAGCCCTGGCAGGAGTTTCGTGATCACTCCAAGCGCCGCCGTGGCCATTCGCATGAGCGGGTTTCTTGCGGACAAGCCAAGAGCTAGCTCGATGGGCATCACAGTCATCGTCTGGCGGACTACCTGGTAGCCGCAGTTCTCCAACATCCGCCGCGCTGTCTTCCGCGTGAAGAAGCGGAGATGCGTCCTGTCGAGGATGCCCCGGTCGGCATATTCAAACCGCCCGAACAGCATCGAGAGCCGCACAGTGATGTTAGCCACGTTGGGCAGGGAGACGATGATCTGGCCCTTCGGCGTCAGCAACTCTTTCGCCTCCCGCAGGATCCGTTCCGGGTCTGGAAGGTGCTCGATCACGTCCATCAACAGGATCTTGTCGAACGCTTTCCGCTCGAGTTGAGGGATCAGCGGCGCAAGCCCCTTGCTGAGATCGGCGCGGATGTACTGCCGCATGGCATCGGCCTTCCGTGGGGATTTCACCATGTCGATGCCGGTCACCTCGTTGCCAAGCTGCCCCACCTCCTGGGCCTGAAACCCTTCCCCACAGCCAACATCCAGCACCGTCTGCTGCGATCCCACCCACTTCCTCAGGTAGTAGTGACTCGAGTACCTGCTCTCTTTTACCGGGTAGTGCGTCCAATATTCGGCAAACTCGGGAAATCTTTCAAGCGATTGCACGGTGCGCCGGTAGCGCCGGACGGCCTTGGTCACGTCCAGCGCGTACTTCATGCCGTTGACGTAGCAGATTTCGCCGCCGTAATAGGTCGGTATGGGCACCTCGCGGATGCGCATCCCCTGGTGATGGAGCTTGATGATGATCTCCGTGTCGAAATGGAAATCATCGGTCATGCGCGAGAAATCAATCTGCTCTAAAGCCTGAAGGCTGTAGGCGCGGTATCCGCTGTGAAACTCCGTCAGGTTGAGGCCCAGCGCGCGGTTCTCCATCGTCGTGAGAATCCGGTTGCCGATGTACTTGTAAAACGGCATGCCGCCTTTGAGCGGACCGCCGTAGTCCTTCATCATGCGCGAACCGAAAACGGCGTCGGCTTGTCCGGTGACGATGGGGTGGTAGAGATGCGACAGAATCTCCGGGGCATACTGCCCGTCGCCGTGCAACAGCACCACCACATCGAACCCACGTTCGAGAAAGTAGCGGTAGCCGGCCTTCTGGTTCCCTCCGTACCCCAGATTTTCCGGGTGCCGGATGACATGCAGCTTCTCGAGCTGCGATACGGATTTGTAGCCGAGCGCCAGTTCATAAGTGGAGTCCTGGCTGGCGTCATCCATTACCGCCACTTCGGAGACGTTCTCCCAGGCATCCGCGGGAATGCGGTTGAGGACCTTCGTGAGCGTCGTGACCGCGTTGTAGGCAACGATCAGAATTCCGATCTTTTTCCCGTGGTTCAGCGCCCGCGGATCCGGGCTCGCCGCCGCCATGACCGCTCCCTTGCCCGGAATGGGCTCCCGAATTCGGGCCTTCCCTACTGCCGTGGAAGATGCCATCTGAATTCTTTGAGTTTAGCAGGAAGCCGCGGAGGGGTTGGTCAATTGGGAACGCGGAAAACCGCGAAGTGGTTGCCGAATTCCGCCAGTTCGGGCAGGACCGTGCCGCTGTACTGCACGTTGAGCATGCGGTTGATGGGGCTCCCCCAGCCGCCGTCGAAGACCCACACCTCGGCTCCCCTCTCCAGGTGGTAGGTTTGCTTCAGTACCTTCAATTCGTTCACGAAGGGCGTGGGATCGAGCGACCACTCCGGCGTCATCACGACGTGGAGCCCATCGAGGTTGTAATCCCAGAAGTGCCCGCGAGTTGGAGTCGGGTAGACGCCGGGACTGTGGTAGAAAAGCAGCAGTAGAGCGCTCTGCAAGTCCACGAACACAATTCCTTTTGGAGAGACTTTCTCCCTCAGATAGCGAACCGCATCCACGGCGAACTCGCGCCGCTGCTCGGCTACAGGCAGCACCTGGGCTTCCGGCAGCGCCGCAAGCCGCCAGACAGGGACTATCACCGCAATCCCGGCCAGCAATAGGGGGAGCCTTCCTTTCCCCGCCACCCCCGCCACTGCGGCGACACAGGCCGCAATCCACAGGAAAAGAGGCAGGCTATGCCTGGTTCCCCCATAAGGGTAGAGTCCGCTCCCAGCCGCGGCCATGCATGACAGGAACGCCACAGCCGATCCGGCGATCAGTGGCCGGCCCTTCGGGTAGCGCTCGAAAAGGAAGCCGATGCCGGCCATCGCCAGCATGGCGCCGATAAGTCCTTCCCACGGCGAACCGAAGGCGTAACTATACAATCCGGCGGTGTGCCTGCCGAGAAAGCTTGCGGCGTCGCAGCCCTGCGCGCAATACATGGTGCTAAGCCACCCTTCGCGCGCCTCTTTCGAAATTCCCGCGTCCCGGAGCTTAGAAATGTGAGTGACATAGAGAACCAGGTAGAGGAGGATCGCGCCGGCTTGACCGCCAATCCAGGCAAGCTGCGTTCTGCGCGGCAGTCCGGCTCTCCACACCCGCAGCAAGGTGTAGACCCCGAATCCGACTGTGAACCAGACTGCGGAGTAATCCGAGAGAATCGCCAGCGCGAGCATCGCTGCCGAGATCGCCATCCATTTGGAAGACGCCTCTTCCACCCCGCGTTCGAAATAGTAGAGCGCCGCCAAGGCGAAGCAGAAAACCGGCATATAGTGGCGGATCTCCGTCGCCAGGTTGAAAATAGGCGGTGTGAACGCGAGCAGCATGGCGAGCGTGAAGCCGGCTTCCTGGTTTAGCGCCAGCGCCCCCCACCGCCAGGCGAACCAGATCATGCCGCAGTAGGCGGAAATGGGGATCAGCCGCAGGAACCACTCCGCCGTACTGAGCTTCAGCCAGAAATGGAGCAGCAGAATCAGCAGGGGCGGATGAGCATTTGTATTGTTCTCGAGATAGGCCTGGTAGAGCGTCGTCTGGTGTGCAAGCTGATAGTGGAGCGCTTCGTCCGGGTTGAGGTGAATGAGGGCGGCGTGCCGCAGTTGGACTCCGAGCAGGACTACGATGACGGCGATCACCAGCCAGGGGAGCCTGGAATCGAGCAATGTGCCAATATCTGAAGAAGATGAGGTTGTGGCCGTTCCGGCCGGTTTCTTTCCGCCGCCCATGCGAAGCTTACTTCGACACTATAGCAACCGGCGGTGGAAGGGCGGCAGGGAGCGCTACAGGTTCACGGCCAGCTTGCGGCGCTGGGTATCCATCGAGATGGTCTTGCGGTTGCGTTTGGTCTGGTACATCCGCTCACTGGCGGAAGCGGCCGAGTCGGCGAGGCTTTCCCCGCGTACCTCGACGGCGCCCCAACTGAAGAGGACCGAGAAATTACTCAGTGACCGCAGTTGGAAGTTCCAGAGCCGTTCGGAGATGGCAGTGAGGCGTCGCTGGGCCTCCGCTCCGGTTTCATTCGGGAAGACCAGGATAAACTCGTCCTCGGCGGAACGGCAGCCGAAATCGACACCTTCGCGCAGCAACCCGCTCACCATGGTCTCTACCGATTGCATCAAATCCTGCATCGGGACCGGTCCCATCTTCTCGCGGTGGTGACTATAGTCGTTGATTCCAATGGCCACCACTACGCCGGTCAAAGCATCCGTGGATTGCAAGTGGGAGGTAAGGACGGAACGGTCATGGTAGCCCGGGGGAAGCCTCAACTCCGGCATGGCAGGAAATTCGGCAACCGCCACGTGTTGTGATGGCGGATCCATCTCCTCTTCGATCTCTACCTCCACGGTGGCCGCCGCTGGTTCAATTTCGGGCGTGAATTCGAGTTCCCCCTCAAACACCCCCGATTCCGCAAATGGTTCCTCTGTCTGCTCGAGGACGGGACCCGCGCTCCCTTCGGCGGGGGGCTGCGCCGGCATCTCCATGGTCACAGTGGAAATAGCGGTTGCGCCAGACGGCGTCAGCGCCACTTCCTCCACAATCTTACGTTCCGCTTTCTCTACTTCCAGCACCGGCGCCTGCTCAACAGGCGCATCCTCGGCAGCAATCGATGGCGTGCTCGTCGCCGCCACCACCCGGTCCAGCAGACCGCGGTACGTCCAGAAGCCGTCCTGCTTGGCCGCTGGCTTGGTCACCAGGGGTGGAACGGATTCCTGAACCGGCACCGGAGGCGGAACCAGAGAGATTGTCTCCTTCACACCAGCCGCCAGATCAGAGGGTGGTTCCTCACGCTGCACTTTCGCCGCCAGCTTCTCTTCCTGCTCCTTCTTTACCCACGCGGGAACAGAAAGAGATTCGACAAGTGTATGCGGGCGAGTGGAAGCCGGACGGTTCTCCCCGGTTGACGCCGCTGGAACCTCCTCCATCGACCCTGTGGACCTGATCTTGATTTCCGGCGCCGGCTTCGATTTAGGTTCTTCCGGCACGGGCCAGTTGGATGCGCGAGCCATTGCCGGAACAAACTTCGACCGGGTTGCCGTCCGCGCCTCTAAAGGCCGGGCCGGCTGTTGCTGCCCCGCCACCAGATGCCCTGCCCCCATCAGATGCCGGAGCCACTCGACCGCCCCAAGCTGCGCCTCTGTTGCTTTGTGCTTTTCCTGCTCTTCCCGGCGTACCCGCAACTCCACATTGTGTTCCCGGAGATGCTCATTGTTGCTCTTGAGGTAGTCGCAAATCAGGGCAACGAATGCCGTTCCAAGAATCACGATCAGGCTGACGAAGATCTGAAGTTCGAGAGTGCCGGGTTCCATCGTCTCGTAGTGATCATATCGGCACGATGAAGCGGGTAAAATAGACCACAATTCTCAAAACATATTAGTACCTACGCTGGAATCGACATTAGCCTCAGAGTACCAGGGACTTATACCGTACTACTCGAAGAGAGATTTTTGCGAAATAAAGGCGAACATTGATGTTTACCTAGCGCCCTACGGGATCCCCCTCCCCGATCGCCTCCCCATCCCAGGCACTCCACTCTCCCGGCCCCCTCGCCCCGCACCAGTACCCCCGTCAATCGGCACCCTCCGCATCCCGTTCGTGAAATCGAGTTCCGAGTCCTCGAAATACAGCGGCCGGTCTAGCACCATCTCGATCGTGGTACCTTTTGCCAGGATCGCGTCTGGCCCGCGTGACAGCAGGACCCCTACCATCCCCGCGGCCGCCCCGGCGGCTGCTCCCATGCCGGCCCCCAAGCCCGGACGTCCCGCGGCGGCGCCCGCTACCGTCCCAATCCATGTTCCGGTAACGGCGGTTTCGCCTACCGTGCGCGCATCTCCGGTTTTGTTGCCTTCACTAATGACCTTGCCTTCCTTGCGGTCGAGGTCTTCAGTGCCTCTTCCGTCAAGGCCGCTGATGCGGGCCCGGAAATCGCGGGTGACACCGTTCGGGAGCGTCAGCGAATCGAACCGAATGTACAGTTCCCCCTTGCCTTTCACGCGCCCGGGACGTTTCACCTGGGTAACCGTGCCGGCCACGTAGCTTCCGGGCGGAATGACAATTCTGCCGCTGATGACAATGGGGAAGGCCGTCTCCAGGTAGACGCGGTCGCCCTCGGCGGCATTGCGCGTGCTCACGCTGTTGATCAGGTTCAAGGGGATCCGCGTACCAGGCTCGACGTGATATTCGCCGGGATTTGCCGGATGAGCCGCGGGCGCAGCCGCCGGTTCCTGTTGCGCGAAAAGCAGGGCGGCGCTCAGACCAGCCAGCAACAGATGCACGGTCAATTTACCTCGCCTTATTTTATCCCACATAACAATACAAACGCGGCGCCGGCGGAGGAAGTTTCTCCCCAAACGGGACTACGGCGTCAGAAATGCCCGCACCAGAAAGACAGCCATCTGCCCGCGAGTAGTGGTGTCATCCGGACAATACCGCGTGGCGGCGCAGCCCGACGTGATGCCGAGTTCCTTCATTTTCTGGATGGCGGGATATGCCGGCGAACTCACCGGAACATCGCTGAACGCGAAATTATTCGGAAAGGCGAAAGGCTGCGAAGGAAGCACCGCCAGCCGCCCGCGAATGAGGAACGACGCCATCTGGCTGCGCGTCACCGGATCGTCCGGGCAATAATTTGACGCGTTGCAGCCGTTGGTGACCCCCAATTCCCTCAACTTCTGAATGTAACGGTATTGGGGGTGGCCGGCCGGAACATCAGCAAAGAATTGTGTAGCCGGAATACTGAAGTTGTCCGTCCCGAGCAGGGCGCGCACGATGAAGACCGCCATCTGTCCGCGGGTAGTAGGCGCGTCCGGACAGTAGTTCGTAGTGGTGCAGCCGCTGGTCACCCCATAGAAGCGCATCAATTGAATCGAGTCGAAGAAGGGGTGGCCGGCGGGAACATCGGCGAAAGGCTGAATGAGAGGGATGGGAGGCGGCGTGCCCTGCTGGAGCACCAGGACGCGCTGCCCGGCAACGAGGAAGCTGCCGATCCGGGGAACCCCGGTGGCGTTCTCGGCCACGCTGACCGTGAAAGCGCCGTTCCCCGAACTGGCGCCCGGAGAAGCCGCTGTGATCCATCCGGTGGGAGTAGATGCGGTCCAGGGACAGGAAAAGCCCGCGGACACGTTCACCGAAGTGAACCCACCCGCCGGCGGAACACTCAGCGTCTGCGTATTGAGGCCGTATGCGCATACAGTCCCGGGGGCAGCCGTAAAGAACGCCGCGGTAAGGCTGTTATCCTCGAGCAGCGGATCGTAGGTTGGGGAAGCAGCGTTGCTATAGACGATGAAAGAGGAAGGAGCGCCCGGAGCCAGACTGACGGAAAGATTCACTTCCACCCCTGTCCCCGCCTTCAACACCGGAAGATCGATGCGGAAGCTCGAGGCGGAATTCGCGCACAGCGCCGTCGAGGCGGTGCAGGCCAAGACGGTCATCCCCTGTGGCAGCGTTCCCTGGAAGGTAACCGCTTCGGCATCGTCCGGACCCCGGTTGACCACGCGCTGCGTGAACTGGAAGGTGGAACCAGGCGGTATCGTCGCGGGAAACGTATCCTGGGACACCTGCAGCCTGGCGGTGGCAAGCTTGGCGAGGAAGGCATCCTGCACGGGGCCGGTAAAGTTGCGCAAGGGAGGGGCCGCGGCCGAAGGGATATGGAAGCTCGAGGAGGCGCCGCCCGCGACGTAGAGGCCGCCCTTCATATCGAGCGCGAGGGCGTAGCGGTCGCTCGAGGTGATGCCCTCGAAGAAGTAGGATTGCACAACGCTCGAACCTTGTGACGAGAGCCGGGCGACGAATCCGCTGCGCACACCGGCTGCCGGTCCCAAGACTCCCGCCGCTCTGGGAAGATCGTTCGAAAAGGTGATGCCTGAAACGAAAGCCGAGCCAAGCGCATCCACGGCGATGGATTGCCCCCAGTCGTCCCGCGCGCCGCCCAGGTAGGTGGAGTAGAGCAGCGAAGTTCCCGCCGCATTCAGCTTGAACACGAAGGCATCGCCGAGCGAGCCGCTGAGCGCTCCGCCATAGGCGCTCTGCAAGGGCAGGTAGACAGGGAAATCGGTGGACGATGTGAAGCCGGTGACATAGGCGCTGCCCTGCGAGTCAACGGCTATCCCGTGCCCGGAATCGAGCCCGTTGCCGCCGGCACAGGCGAGATACGCCGCGCCGTCGCCGCCGGATTTCCACTTCATCACGAATATGTCTGTCCCGCCGCCCGGTCCCAGTACTGCCCCGGCCGGAAGTGTGGAACAGGCGCCGCGGCCGGTGACATATGCATCGCCGTTACGGTCAAGGGCAACGGCATAGGCTTCATCATCCGCGCTGCCGCCAAAGTATGTCGAGTAAATCACCTCCGACGAGTTGGCGTGCAGCTTGAAGAGAAACACATCCTCCCCCCCGCCGGACGCACTCTGGCGGGCATTCCAGGTGGGCAGATCGGTAGAGGATGTGAAGCCCGTGAAAGTCGCGTATCCCAGCCCGTCGGCGGCCACGCCCTGTCCGGACTCCGCGCCGCTACCGCCGAGATAGGAGCTGTAGGTGAGGCTCGACCCCTCGACGTTCAGCTTGATCACGAAGGCATCTCCTCCGCCCCCGTAGGTGTGTTGAAACGCCGTGGTGGTGGTGGGGAAATCCGGCGATGAGGTAGTGCCGGTGAGGTAACTGCTGCCAAAGGAATCAATTGCGAGCGCAGTGGCTTCGTCGTTGTTCGTTCCGCCGATGTAGGTGGACCAGATGAAGCTGCCGTTCGGATACAGCTTGCTGACGAAGATGTCGCGCGCGCCCGAATTGAAGTCGCGGTACGGCGACCCGCCCAGAGGAAATTGGAGCGAATCAGTCCAGCCGGTGACGTAGAGGTCGCCTGTGGGGTCCGCTGCCGCGGCCGTCGCCGAGTCGCCGGAACTGCCTCCATAGAAACCGTAGTAGGAAATGACAGGATCGATGACCAAAGGGAAGGCGGAGTCGTAGTTCCCCAGATGGAATCCCGCGGCCTTCTCTTCGGACAGCGTAAAGGCAACGCTCACGCTCCGCCGCTTCCCACCCACAATCTGGTAAGCGGCAGGCGCCTTGTGCCGGAAATCCCCTTTTGGAGTATGAAGCACCAGGTCACCGTTGGGGCTGAGCGACGGTTCGGCATCGCGGAAAGAGAAGCGCAGAAGCGCCGGATCGGCGTGCGCGGCAATCTCGAACCGGTATTCGAGCCGCTGCCGGCCCCCGCGAAGCACCATATCGATGCCGGGATAGACGCGACGGCGCAGGACGGCGTAATTCGATACGCGGGTGATCCATTTGCCCGGGTCGCGGCCGGTGAGATAGTTGGTGACTCCCGCCAGCTTCGATTCGCCCATCCAGGAGTTGCCGGTGTCACAGCCTTCGAGCTTCATGCGGAATCCGGCGCCGGATGCCGCGGCCACCAGTTCCGTCTTCGTCAGAAAAAAGGTGAAATTCGATGTACGGACCAGATATTGAACCGATGAATGCGTCTGGCCGCGATTGACCTCGAAGGCCAGCGGAGCCTCCGCGCGCACAAGGCGAATAGCTTCCGGCAGCACCGGAAGTCTGCTGGAGGAGGCGGCCGCCAGCAGGGGGAGGACCAGGGTGAAAGCGAGAGCGGTGGTTCGAAACACGCGATGAACGGCCTGAAGCCTATTTATCAATCTAGCTCACAGCGGGGTACCAGGGGTAATGGGTTGCGCGAACCCGTCCGGATTGCGACAATAGAGTTGCCCCGATGAGAAGGGGACCAGGACGTTACTAATCCAGGGTAAACTCGGATTGACGCGACGAAAGGCGCTCTTTTTGGAGCGCCTTTCTCCTTTTCGGATGCTATACTTGGGCTGCAAAGGTGGGCAAAATGCGTTTTGCGGCGTTCGCGTTTCTGTCCCTTGCCGTGCTGCCGGCGGCGGACCCTGACCGGGATTTTTCCGGTGTTTGGAATCTCAACCCCCAGCGCAGTTCCATCCGCGGCCTCCCCTTCCCGCCGGACCGCGTTCTGCGCATCGAGATGAACGGGTATACCATCCGCTGCCAGGGTGACACCGCCTGGACCTACAACACGGCTGGACAGTCTTCCACGCATACCGTCGCGGGAACCTCCTTGAGCAGCCTGCTTAAGTGGGAAGGCAGTGCCCTGCTCATCAACTCTCTTGCCTCGGGCTCCCGGCAATACACTCTCATGGACCGCTGGATGCTATCGAGGGACCGGAACACCTTCACCATCCGCCGCCAGTATCTGATCGGAGGTGGAGAATCGGAATCGACGCTGGTCTATCAACGTGAAGGCGTTCACTCGGCCGGCCCGCCGCCGGCGCCTCCGCCTTCCTTGCGAAAGGTCCAGCCGGAACCGCAGCCTCCCAAGCCCCGCGAGTTCGTCCTTCCCAAAGGAACAAAGATCCCCCTTGTCACCGTTCACAGCCTGACTTCGAAGCAGGCAAAGACAGGCGACCGCGTGTATCTCGAGACCACGTTCCCCATCCTCGCCGACGGCCGTGTCGTCATTCCTCCGGGGAGCCAGGTCGCCGCCACGCTGACTGATGCAAAGCGCGCCGGACGCGCCAAGGGCCGGGCGGAAATCTACCTGCGCTTCGATTCCATCACCCTGCCGAACGGCACGACACGGGACTTGCGGTCCCGGCTGAGTTCGGCCGAGGACCAGACCGTCGAGCGCGGTGAAGGCAAGATCCAGGGCGGTACGAACAAAGCGGGCGACGCCAAGACCGTGGGCGGCGCCACCGCTGCCGGCGCCGGTATAGGCAGGCTCGGGGGAAACACGGGCGCGGGAGCAGCGGCGGGAGCGGCCGCCGGGCTGGCCGGGGTGCTTCTCCGGCGCGGACCGGAGATCATCCTCGCCAAGGGCGCCGGCATGGAAATGGTGCTCGACCGCGACCTCAAATTCGACGCCGCAGAGCTACCCTGAACGCCCGCTCTCAAAGCGCCAGTTCGCCATGGTAGAGCATGTCGCGCAGGGAAAATCTCACCTTGAGTGTCGAGGAACCGGCGGCGGATTGGAATGTCACTTCCTTGTCCTGTGCGGTCAGCGGCTTGTCGCCGCGGGGAAAGAACAACAGGATGGCGTTGCCGAGATCAGCGCGCTCGACCCGGCCGGGGAAGATGGCCGCCCGGTCTTTCGGCAGTAGCTGGCTGTTCTGGCGCAGCCGTTCGAGCATCCGGTCGCGAGGCCGGTCCTGATCGGAACCGGCGTCCCCGGCGCGCGTGTCCTCATCGCCCCGAAACCGCAGTCCGTTGAGGCTGAGAATGTAGTGTCCGGAAGCCCCTTCCGGCAGGTCCTTCTTGAGCGCTGCGCGAACGGGTTGCGCGGTCTCCCAGCGCACCAGGACTTTGGCTTGCGAACGCCCTCCACCGGGTCCGCGCCTTCCGCCCGGATACCCCATGCCTCCGGGTCCGCCCATCCCGCCGCGACGCCCGCCCATCCCGCCGCCGGGAAGGCCGATGCCCCCGGGAATCCCGAGCCCTCCGCCGCCCATCCCGCCTCGTCCACCGCCTCCCGCGGGGCCCTGCGGATCGTAGCCTCCCTGGCCCATAGCGCCCGCGCTGTACGCGAGCGTCGCCTCTTTGGCCCAGGGCGACTTGCTGATCAACTGGTCAATCTCATCCGCGGACCACTCCGCGGGCGGCTTGTCGTTCCAAAACTGGCCGCTCCCCTTCGCCCAAGCGCGGATGAGCAGGAGCCCCGATTGCGAAGTCAGGCTGAATATGAGGCTGCGTCGTGTCATCACTGCGTTCGACGCGGTGGGAGAGAGGGTGAATATTAAGTTTTGTAAAAAGCCGGAGCGCTATCTCTGCAAGATCATCATCACATCCCGTCCCACTACATCCGCGATGGACAACTGCCGGACACGGGGAAAACGAAAGCCGGGGTAGGCCAAGGCAAGCCTCGCCAATACGGCGCGATGTGCTTTGTCCAAAAGAGCGTCGTTCAATTCCGTCTTCAAGCCTGGATGTCTTGTCAAATGAATCACCAACTCACTTCGCTGGTTCCTGAGTGATTTGTTCCATCCGCGGCTGTTATCCGTTCCGGCCTGACCTTTCACGTACTTGATTTTCAGCGCGTGCTCGATGAGGACGCTGAGACGGCTTTCCAATTCCCGGAGCTCCGATTTTCCCATCTCGCTGATTCGTTGCCGCTGCATCTTTATACAAGCTTGCCTTCGGCCACGAGGCGGTCGTAAGGGTCTTCCACAATGCGTTCCACCGCGAAGGGACACTCATCCGGCAAGGCTGCACCGTAATCCTCGGTCACGTCCCTTCTGGCACGCTGGTAGGCTTGCGCAATGGCCTCGCCCAAAGCATCCCGCAGCGATGGTGACGAATACAGCAGGAGCTGCAGTTCGCCCTGAGCTGTCACCAACTGACGATCTGCTTCCTGAGGATCGCCGTACCCATACTCCTTCATGAGCATTCCCTCGAGGATGTCTTTCAGGATGGACTCCAGTTCCCGCCACAAACCGCTGGCAATCGACTCGATCTCGTCAATGAGTTCCTCAGTGTTGATGCGGGAAAAATCCCCCGCACGCAGGGCAGCCGCGGTTTCCAGCGACCACTTGTATGCGTCCTCGATATTTCTGAGTTGCTTCTCCATGCTGACCCTCACAAGGCGCGCCTATCACCCGGTATCCATGAAGACGGCCTTACAGTGTGCGGCGGGATGTTGACTCGCCAGTCACGACTTCAGTATAGCCGGGCCCCTCAGCGCACAATCCCTACCACTTCGAACCGGTAGTCCGTGTACGCCGTCATCTTTCCGCGCAGCGTCATCACCGACCGAGAGAACATAACGCATCACAAACGGAGCGCCGCTAGATTGAAGATGCGCTGTCGGAGGTCCTCTCAAAAACTGTGTCGTTGAGCGACCTCTCTAGCGTCAGTGTGAAAGCCTGGCGAACGGGAGCGAAGTTGTCCGAAACGACGAGATAATCAAATCTATATTTGCCTGGTTTCTTGATTCTTGGGGGCAGAAATTCCTCTGAGGTGGCAAATGGATTAAAGCGCAGTTCAGTAGGGGATGTATGATCGATAACAAAGGCATCGAAACGCCTTTCCTCGCCGGGTGGGATTTGGGCATTAGGCAGACGAACACCCGCCCAGTTGTATTCCACCAAGTTCAATCTAACCGATGTCCGTTTCGCAAGATCGGTGAAACTCTGCATGTATGCGTAGCAGTTCTTTGCAGTCTTATGGCGATGGTGATTCTTCACAGTGATATGAAACCACCTGCTTATCTTCAGGGATGTCGGGTCTGTAGTGTCGACATGCTGTTTGGGCTCACGAACCATTGCCAGTTCGTTTCTCCAGTTTGGATCCCAACCTCTAGTCCTTACCTCAGCTTCTACGAGGTCAGGCAATTTGCTCCTCTCGGTGAAAGGGATCGCATTCGCTTGGATGAAGCCCAACACTCCGTCGTCCTTCTTTACTCCATCTTCTTGGAACGCCAATACATCGATTCCCAAGAAGGAGGCAATAGCCAGTTCCTGATGCGAGAATAGGGAGCCTCGGCAGGTACCTTTGCCCGCAAGTTTCTCCCGCTTGAAGTCAACGAATATAAAGTATTCCGACGTCCGAAGTTGACCAAAGATGTTCTCTATGATCCCTCGCAGGGTTTGCTCCTGCACGGCAATGTATGGATCGAATTCGAGAGTTGTCAGCTTCGCGGCAATCGCCCTCGCAATCTCTACTTCTCCTGAGTCTTTGTTCTGACCGCAACTGATGAACACCCGTGCTCGCGGCGCCTTCAACATGCTCCTCCATCATACCGGGCCCCTCAGCGCACAATCCCTACCACTTCGAACCGGTAGTCCGTGTACGCCGTCATCTTTCCGCGCAGCCACATCACCACATGATGCACATCCGAAACCGGCACGATCGGCCGGATGTTGTCAGCCGCGGAATCGTGCGTAACCGGCGACCACTTCCAGTGCGCCCCGCCATCCGCCGTGACCCCGCGGTACAACTCCCAATGCGCCATCGGCTTTCCACTCACCGGATCGGCGTTCGATGAGATATAGACTGTCGAGAGGTCCTGCGGGTCGAGCGCAATGTTGCCGGTATAGTCGTCCTCGCCCTTGTACAGCCGGGTGCCCGCGTAGGCGATCTCGTGCTCCACCCACTTCTTGCCGTCCCACCGCGCATAGTGATAGCGCAGGTCGAGGCCGGAGGGCTCGCGCTGCTCGGAGAAGACAAGCACCGGATTGCCCTTGGGGTCGAGGTGCAGGTCGCTGATCCAGGCGACGCGGTTCGGACCGCCCTGGAAGACCCGCGTGCCCTCTTCAGGCGCGCGGAGGCCTTCCTTGATGGAGCGGATCACCGCGCCATCCGAACGGCGCAACTCTCCCTCGCGGTAGATGATGTGATAGATGCTGTTGTCGTAGTCGCGCGGGTGGCCTTCGGTGTAGGCGATATGGACCGTGTCGCGGCCGTTCGAGGCGTACTTTACGTAGGGACGGTGCTTGAACTGGAGAGGAACGTGGATCAGCACGTTGCCCGTCTTCCACGTATTGCCGAGGTCGTCCGAGTAGGCGTAGGAGGGCTTGTACGAATTATCCAGGCCGCGGAAAAAGTCGTAGACGTGGTCCTCGTTGCTGAGGAAGTGGAGATTCGAATAGGTGACGCGAGAGGTAGCGCTCGGGATGAAGACCTGCTCCGGTCCCCACTGGGTGGTATCCTCCGGCGCGGAGATGCGGTAGTAGATCCTGTTGTCCACGCCGTGCAGCGCGTACATCGCCAGCACACGGTGATCCGGACGCACCAGAAGAGCCGGCGAATTGTGATCGTCAAACCAGCGGCGGTTTCCTTCCGCGCGGTGCAAGGTGGCCACCTGCCTCCGCCCGGAAGCGAGATCGTAGGTGACCACCTCAATGTTCCCCCGCCTGGCGGGATCGCGTGTACCGGCCGCGACGACCCCGAAGACGAGCTGGCCGCCTCTGAATACGGCGCGCTCATCTTCAAACCAACACCAACCTCCGTCGTCATGCAGCACACGGATTTGCGGTTCCGGCGACCCCGCCAGGAGAATCCAAGGCCATACAAGAAGAAGCCACCGCAAGAGGGACATCCTTTCCTGTTCTAGTACAGCAGCTCGGCGTACCGTTTCTCTTCGATCAGTTGTTTCCGCTTGCCGGACCAGGCCTGCTTCGAGCCCGCCATGGCGATCATCGCCTTCTCGAACTTCTCGGCGGCTTCGTGCAACCCGGCGACATAGATGTAAGTCTTCGGATCATTGATCATTTCCCAGACTTCCACTTGATGCTCCACCAGCACCCGGTCGAGCGTTGACGTTTCGTCGAAATACGGCCGCGCGCTCACGGCCTCGAACGCCTGGAAGGATCTCTCATCATAAAAAAGGCCGAGATCGCGATTGAGGTCGTTGTGGTAGAGCACCTCCATGCCGCTGCGGGCTCCGTAATAGAGCCGCACCTTGCCTTCCCAGCCGCCGATCTCGTCATAGATGTGCTTGATGAACGCGCGGAACGGCGCGATGCCGGTTCCCACGCCCACCATCAGCAAGTTGCAGGAATCATCCGCGGGCATGAGGAAGTGGGCGCCGTACGGCCCGGCAATCTGGATGTGGCCGCCAGGCACGGCATCGCAGAGGTAGTTGGAGGCTTTGCCGGGATAGCGCTCGCCGCTCACCTCATCAATATAGAAGCAGCGGCGCACGCAGATGGAGATGGCTCCCGGGTGCGCCGCGTCGCCCCGTCTGGTGCTGGCGATGGAATAAAGGCGGATGTGTTGTCTGTTGCCGAACTCATGCGGGCCGGGCACGAGCACCGCGATGCTCTGCCCCTCGAGGAAGTCGAAGCCGACGTCATCGGGAAGCTGAAAAACGAGATGGCGCACCTCAGCCTCGGTCTTGGGCGTAATTCTCTCACTCGAGATGAGCGTGGCGGTATAGGGATGACTGATGTCATATTCCCCGAGAGTCATCAGGGCGTTGCCCTGGTTTGGGATCAGGACCGGCATTGGTGTTTCTCCTCTCTGGAATCCGGTTGGCTGGAGCACGAGCCTGCATGGCTACAGGCGCCGCAGCCGTGGACCATATCCTCCAGCACATCGGCATCCTGCCGCGGCGCAGTACGCTTGCGAAGGAGCGCCTGCACGGCGAACCACAAAGCCATCAGCAGCAGGATTCCGCCAACGGCTCTCAATGAATCGAGAAGCATGTGTTAAGCGCCTCCTCCCATGCCGGCAAAGCCCATGAACGCCATCGAGAGGATGCCGGCCAGCATCAGCACAAGCGCGGTTCCCCTGGCCATGTCAGGAATGTCGGAAAGCTCCAACCGTTCCCGAATGACGGACATGATGACTAGGGCGAGGGCGAATCCGGCGCTCGCTCCAACGGCGAAAACAACGCTTTGCGCGAAGGAATATTCGCGTGCGGTCTGGAACAACGCCACGCCAAGGACGGCGCAATTGGTGGTGATCAGCGGCAAATAGATGCCGAGGGCGCGGAACAGCAATGGACTCGTCTTCTTAATGAACATCTCGAGCAACTGCACCGTGGAGGCGATGATCACGATGAACGTGATGATCCGCAGGTATTCGGCGTGCAGGGAAATCAGCAGCAGGTTCGAGGCGTAGGCCAGAACACTGCTCACCGTGATGACGAAGATGACCGAAACTCCCATGCGCCATGCGGTGGCTAACTTGCCGGACACCCCAATGAACGGACAGATGCCGAGAAAAACGCTGAGCACGAAGTTGTTGATCAGCAGCGAGTCAAGAAAGATCGAACTGAGCGAAGCCTGGTTCATACGTGTGCCTCCTCGAGCGCTTCCGCCTTTCTCTTTGACCGCGCCTTCCATGCGGAGAAGATCAGCAGCCACGTCGCGAGCGTGAGAAACCCGCCGGGAGGAAGCAGAAACAGCACCCAGGGCTGGAAGTTGGGGCCGAACAGGTGAATCCCGAGGAACGAACCGGCGCCGAGAATCTCGCGTACGCTCCCCAGGCAAGTGAGCGCGAACGCAAAGCCCACCCCCATACCCAGCCCATCCAGCATGCTCTTCCCGACGGAATTCTTACTCGCGTAGGCTTCGGCCCGGCCGAGAATGATGCAGTTCACCACAATCAGGGCGATGAAAGCTCCCAGAGCCTTATACACCGGGATGCTGATGGCTTTGATCAGATAGTCGACGATGGTGACGAAGGTGGCGATGATCAGAATATACGTGGCGATGCGCACCTGTTTCTGAACGAGCTTCCGCACCATGGAGATGAGCGTGTTCGAACAGACCAGCACGAACGTGGTCGCCAAACCCATGGCAAGGGCGTTGCGGACGCTGTTGGTTACCGCCAGGGTCGGGCACATGCCGAGCACCTGGACGAACACCGGATTCTGATTCCATAGCCCGTTGAAGAAAGCTTCCATGCTCTCGCCGGCGGAAGCAGCAGGCGCTTCTAGTTCGTGTACGTGAGCCATTATTCCCCTTTCTCGATGCGGCTGAGGTTTCGGTTGACGACAGGCAGCAGGTCGCGCGTGCTCTTGTCGAGCGCGCGGCCCACCGCGCGGGAAGAGATGGTGGCGCCGGAGATGGCGTCCACCTCCCAGGGATTTTTCTTCGTACCGTGCTTGACGGTAGTGACGGGATGCGCTGTCGAGGTCTTGTCCGCATTCAGGCGGACATCAAGGCGTTTGAAGTTGGCCAGGAAATCCGGGTCGCTGGTGATCTTGTCTCCGAGACCCGGCGTCTCTTTGAGTTCCACCACCTTGAAGCCAGTGATGGCCTGCTGCGCCGGCGAATAGGCGTACATGGTGCGGATCACGTCGGCATAGCCGCGGTCGCTCGCCTCGAGGACCACGCCGAGCAGCGCGCCGGAGGCGTTGTAGCCGGCAAACAGCCGCGGCCCGGTATAATCGAGACTCTTCAAAACAGAGATCTCGCCCGAAGGCTGCACCCCGTAAATCACCTGCTTTTCCACCCCCGGCAGCAGTTCCGCCACCGTCTCCTTCATGATGATTTCCTGGTTCCGCTGGATGGGGACCAGGGTGCTGCGATAGGTGGTGACGATCAGCAGCCCGCAGATGAGCGAAACCGAGCCCATGAGACGGATCATCTTCACGCTGCTGGCGGCTTCGGCGGCGGGCGGCTTCGGCGCTTGCGCTTTCGGGCTTTGCGTGGTGGCGCTCATGCTTTCGCCGCCTCCTTCTTCCGCGCCCCGTAGATTCGCGGCTGGGTGAGGTTGTCGATCATCGGCGAGAGGGCATTGCCGAGCAGAATGGCGTACATCACCCCTTCCGGCAGCCCGCCAAGGAAGCGGATGATGACGGTGACGAGTCCCATCAGCCCCCCGTAGATCCACACCCCGAGGGGAGTAACCGGAGAGGCCACCATGTCGGTCGCCATGAACATCGCTCCCAACATGAGTCCGCCTGAGAACAGCACGAACAACGGGTTTGGATACTGCGCGGGAGACGCCAGATAGAACGCCCCTCCCACGAGAAACGCGCTCGACAGCATGGCGGCGGGAATGCGCCAGTCCATGAACTTGCGGGCGATGAGGTAGGCGCCGCACAGGAGAATCAGCAGTGCCGAGGTCTCCCCCGCCGACCCCGCCACCTTTCCGAGGAAAAGAGGCATCACTTCGGTGGTGACGTGATCGAATTTTTGCGCCATCAGCGGCGTGGCGCTCGAAAACGCATCGACACGCACGCGCTTTATCCATTCCGTCAGCACAAGCGGCTGCGCGAACGGCAGCGTCAGCGTGGTTGGAATAAACTCGAGGAACCGGTTCACCGCCATCGCCGGCGTATAGGCCGTGATGGCGATGGGAAAGGCGGCCTGCAGGAACGCGCGTCCCACCAGCGCCGGATTGAACACGTTGAACCCCAACCCGCCGAACAGCATTTTTCCCAATCCCACCGCGATGAGCCCGCCCACCGCGGTCATCCATAGGGGAAAGCCCGGCGGAAGCGTGAGCGCCAGCAGAAGTCCGGTGATGACGACGCTGAAATCTCCCACCGTGGTCGGACGTCCGGCGATACGGCAGATCAGGTGCTCCGTCAGGACACAGGAGGCAACCGCTGTCACGATCGAGGCGAGCGCGCTGATGCCGAACAGCCACACCGAAAAGGCGCAGATGGGCAGCAGCGCGTACACCACGTGGCGCATGATCATTGACACCGAACGCGGCGTGTGGAAGTGCGGCGAGGTCCGTAACTGAATTTCAGGCGTTAGAGCTGGCACGTTCGCGAGCCTTTCTTTCCCGGTTCATCTGTTTCGACACCCGGAAGTATTGCACCAGCGGTATGTTCGCCGGGCACACATAACTACAGCAGCCGCACTCGAAACAGTCATTCAGATGAAAATCGGTTTCCATCTCTTCGTAGCGCTCTTTCCTTGCCAGGATCCCGAGGCGCGAGGGGTTGAGGTGGAGCGGGCACGCATCCACGCATGCCCCGCAGCGGATGCAGGGATAGACGCGCTTCGGCCTGCCGTTCACATCATGGCGCCCGAGCGCCACAATGCCGGTGACCCCCTTGGTGATCGGCACCTCGAGCGAACTGATGGCCGGCCCCATCATCGGCCCGCCGAGGATCACCGAGGAGAGCTCGTCCTTGCAGCCGGCCTGTTCGAGCGCCCAGCGCAGCGGCGTCCCGAGCGCGGTGAGGTAATTCCCGGGCTTGGCCAGCGCCGTCCCCGTGATGGTGACCACGCGCTCGATCAGGCCCTGATGCCGCGGTAGGAGTTCTCCCAATTGGGCCAGCGTGGCGACGTTGAAGACCCCCACGCCGATATCGCTCGGCAGTCCGCCCGATGGCACCTCGCGGCCGAGCAGCACCTGGATCAGCATCTTCTCCGCGCCTTGCGGATATTTCGCAGGCACGGCCTCGACGGCGATATCCGTAGCCGTGCCGAGCGCCTTGCGCAGCGCCTCCACCGCGTCCATCTTGTTATCTTCGACGCCGACAATGCCTCGTTCCGCCCCGATGGCCTTCATCACGATCCGCGCCCCATGAAGGACTTCCTTCGGCTGCTCCACCATCACGCGGTGGTCGGTGGTGAGATACGGCTCGCATTCGCAGCCGTTCACCAGCACCGTATCCACTCTCTTGCCTTCCGGCAGCTTCAGCTTCACGTGCGTGGGGAACGCCGCCCCGCCAAGACCTACAACGCCGGTTTCCTGCACGGCGAGGATGATCTCCGCCGGGCTCATGTGCTCGATATCCTGCGGCGCTCCGTAAAGAATCTCCTGGCTCGCCGAAGGCCAGGGTTTGAGGTAAATCGCGGGAGCCAGATCGCCCCGTGCTGTCGGCGCGGGGGCAATCCGCTCGATCTGTCCGGTTGCCGGGGCGTGCATGGGGACCGACATGAAGCCGTTCGCCTTGGCGATGGGCTCCCCTCGGACCACTTCCTGCCCTTCCCGGACGATTGGGATGGCCGGCGCGCCGGCATGTTGCGAAAGCGGCACAACGAGCATCGGAGCGAAGGGAAGCCGGCGGATGGGCAGGTGCTCCGTCAGTTCCTTGCATTCCGGCACGTGTACGCCCCGGTGAAGCGCCTTTCCGTTAAATAGATCTAAGAGGCCCATTGGTTCTGTCCACTACATGTACTTCTTCGCCCGCTGAACGAGCTTCTCAGTCTCTTTGCCGCTTTGGCCGGCCGGGTAGCCCGGATGAATTACCTGCGCCGTGCACTTCTCGGCCGCGCGCACCAGATCCTTATAAGGCCCGCCCTTGGGGTCCTTGATGTAGGCGTGCTTCCGCTCGTCGTAGGCGAAGATCTTCGGGTTAATGAGGATGCATTCGTCGCAGGAGGTGCATTCGGCGGAATCAATCCACGGAGCGACGTAGCCGTTCTCGCTTGCCGCCGCCACTGCCGGGTCGGCCACAGCCACCGCGGCGGCTGCGCCCGAAGACGCCGGAATGGCGGGTAGGTCGATCTGCATTCCGCCATTTCCCGCCAGCTCGAGCAGCCGCGCCGCCAGGTTCTGGGCAAATTCGGTTTTCACCCGCTGCTCGATTTCGCTCGCGTCCACCACGGGGCGAACGCCGGCCAGGGATTTCAACATCCGCCAGAAGTTCCGCCGGTCCTCCGTCGCTTTGACAATCGGTTCGGCCGGGATGACGCGGATCAGCCGGTTTTTCTTGTCCACACCCCAGATGAAGGGGAATTTGCCGTCGCGGTCTTCCACCGGGAGTTCCACAAACTCCGCCAGCGTCACCATGTTTTCATTCCACGTGTCGCGCGGCGCGGTGCGGAACTGCTTGCGGAAGCGCGCCTCGGTGACCGCGAAATCGGCGAACGTCAAGGGGAGTTCCATCCTCCCCGGCTTACCATCCTCCTCGGTGTAGTCGAGCGTGTAGGTTGGCCAATCGTCGTCGAGAGCCGGATTGCCCTCGAGGTCGAAGCATTCCTCCGCGGTGATGCCTTTGTCGGGGTTATAGCGGACCAGCGGATAGGCCCTCGACTCCACCGCGAGCTTGGCCTGATGTTCACCCAGATCGTCGCCGATCCCGTGCTCCGGCATGCACGCGCTGTAAATGTTGAACAGCGCGGGCCGCCGTGTGTTGAGTCCGTCGATGAAGCTCTCAATCAGGTGCGTCGCGTTTGAAAAGCTGCCCTGCGCCACATACGTGGTGCGGTGCGCCATGCCGATGAGCGCGATCTCCTTGCGGATCTCCTCTTTGCCCTTCACCGCCTTGCCATACTGCGCCATGTCGGAAACCTGGCCTGTGAACCCCGAAGTGCACGCCTGGCCGCCCGTGTTCGAATAAACCTGCGTATCGAGCACCAGCGCCTTGATGGGCTTGCCGGACATCATCATCCGCGAGAGGTTCTGGAAGCCGATATCGTACATCGCGCCGTCGCCGCCGATGGAGATCACCGGCGGGCAGAGTTGGTATTCCTCGTCGGAAAACTTCCGCCAGTCGAAGTAGGTGAAGAACTCGCCGTGCTTCTCCTTCTTATAGCCGCCGTTCAACTCAATCTCCGCCATGCGGATGGCCTTGAAGCCCTCGGCCATCTTCGCCATGTGGCCTTCGAAAACCCCCATCGCCATGGAAGGAGAATCCTGGAACAGGTGGTTCGCCCACGGGAACGGATAGGGATTGAACGGATAGGTGGAACCCCACACCGACGTGCAGCCCGTGGCGTTGATGATGCCGAGGCTCGAGCGGCCGCGGCGTCCCGGTCCTTCCGTGTACTGCGCCTTCAGGTGCTTCAATTTGGCCAGAAGCTGTGTCACATCGCGCAGCCATTCGCTGTCGATGGTCTGGCCCGCATGCCGCTCATCCAGCTTCTCTGAAAAGCTCGCCAGCGTCAGATCGGAATCCTTCAGCTTGTCGAGAGCGGATTCCACACGCCCAATATCGGAAAGGTCCATCGAAGCCGCCAGCTTCAGCCGCACGTGCTGGTCCAGGCGCTGCAGCAGGTCGTCGATTTTCGCCACCTCCCTGGCCACGCGCGGCTGCATCAGGGCTTCGACAGTGGCCACAAAAAGGTGGATGACCGTCTTCTCCCCGCAGCCGAGGCAGGCCCCGTCGCCGCCGACCATTCCCATGTAGTTGCGCTTGTCGAGCAGCAGCGTTTCGAGCGCCCCGATCTTCTCCTCGAGATTGTCGATACGGATGAATTCGGGGGAGGTGGTGGGTAGCGCCATCCAGTAGTTCCAGTCACGGCGCATCCGGTCGATGGTCTCCGCGGTCTGCGGTATGGGCCGCAGCGCATCGTCGTCGCAGACCTCGACGCATTCCATACACCCCTTGCAGGCGTATGGATTGACAGTGATGGAGAGCAATCCGCCGCTGCCCTTCTGTCTCTTCTCCCGCGCCGTCCAGTAGGGTTGCGTCAGCGAGAACTTGAATTCGCCGAGCGCCTCGCGGAGCCACTCGAATTCCTGCTCCACTTCCTTCCGCTCCGCCGAATCAGGCCCGTAGCCGAGCAGCACGTCGGCGATGGCTTCGTGGATCAGCGCCCGTACGTCAGCCTTTTCGCCCGCCGCCTGCAGCCTGGGGCGCAGCCTCTGTTCCACCGTCCGCACCGCCCGCGGAAGATACTTCACCGGATGGCCCGAGCGGACCACCATCTTGTGCGCCGTGTCGAGCACGGCCAGCGGCGAGTGCACCAGGCCCGGAATCGCGCTGTCGGGACACACGGTGTAGCAGGCGCCGCACGCCGTGCAATTCTCCGGAATCCACTGCGGATGCTCGAAACGGATGCCGGTCATGTCGCGGAACACACCGGTCACGGCAGGGATAAAGCTCAGTCCGATGAACGGGTCCACCAGGTTGTCGTTCCCTTTGCCGGTGAGGTAGAAGTTGCCCGTCTGCTCCCAGAAGCGGTGAATATCCGTAGTCGGCGCGGTGCTGGCGGGTTGCTCTTTCAGCAGCACCGGCAGGCCGGGGTCCTTGCGCAACTGCCCCGCCGCCGCCACGATCACCTGCTTCTCCTGAACCTCCTTCACCTCGTCGAAGCCGCGCTGCACCACGCGCATATTGTCCTGCACCACGCGGGCGCCCTTGGCGCCGAACTTGTGCTCGAGCTGCGATTCGATCGCGTGGAACAACTGCTCTTCGCTCAATTTGGCCGCGGTCATCACCGGGGACGCTTTGAAGAATGCGCCCTGGAAGGCGATGCCCTGCATGCGGAACTGAAGTTCGGGGTCTGTCGCTTCCTCACGCGCGATCTTGAATGCGTCGAGATAGAACACGCGGATGTTGTTGTCGAGGATGATGCGCTGGTATTGCTCGGGAATCTGCGCCCAAACCTCCCGCGGATCCTCGAACGAACTCTGGAGAATGAACACGCCGCCTTTCTTGAGTCCGGCCAGCGGATTCGAATGCTTGAACACGTTCGGGTCCGGCGAAAGCACCACGTCCACGTAGAAATAGTCGCAGTTGATGCGGATGGGCTCCGGAGCCGCCGAAAGATAGTACGTCGTGGGCTGCCCCTTCTTCTCCGAACCGTATTTCGGATTCGCCTTGATGTGGAACCCGAGCAGGTCGAACAGCGTCATCGCCAGGTTCTTGCCCGTCGTGATGGCTCCCCACCCGCCTACCGAGTGGAACCGTACCGTGATGCTGTCCTTCGGCATCAGGTTTGGATTTTCGCTTCCGCGGATCGCCAGTTCCTTCACGTGCGGGTAGGCGTCGGTGACCGATTGCTGATGGATCTCCTGCTTGGGAGTGAACGGCCTGTCGTGTGCAAAGTCCACCGAGAGATAGAAAAACTTCTTCCTGCCGCCGTTGGGCAGCATGTTCTCCACGGCTCCAATCAGGCCCTCCGGCTGAAGGTCCCGGCTGCCGAGGCCGTACGAACCGGAGTAGAGCGGAGGCATATCCTCCGCGTTGCGATAGGTCGCGTGATCCGGATAGGGGAGCGGCCCCTTGCCGGCTCGCCCGTTCTCCAGGCACCGGCCCATGGCGGCGCGGATCTCGCGGATCAGTGGGAGGTCAGCGGCCAACGGTTGATCCACGCGTTCCAGCACCGCCACGCCCTTTCGGCCGGTGAGGAGTTTCCCGATCAGATCGCCGGGGAAGGGCCGGAACATCACCATGTTCACGACGCCCACCTTGATCTTCTTGGCTTCGCGCAGGTAGTCGGCCACCGCTTCGGTGGTGACGAGCATGCTGCCCTGGCCCACGATGAGGTAGTCAGCGTCTTCAGCCCGGTAAGTGACCACGCGGTGGTAGCGCCGGCCCGTGAGTTCGTGGAACTCATCCATGGCCCGATCGGTGATTTCCGCAATATGGTCGAAGAAGAACGGGCGCTGCGCGGCGACGCTCTGCATGTAGGCGTCCTGGTTCTGCACCGTTCCGCACAGAACCGGATTGTCGACGTTCCAGATCTCCGGAATGCGGCGGCGCGTCTCACCGTAGAGGATGCGCTGCGCCGGAGTGGGCGTCTGGATGATGTCGTCCGGGCGGCCCAGGTATTCGGCAATCAGCTCCCTTTCCGGCAGCATCAACGACTCGATGAGGTGCGTCGTGAGAAACCCGTCCTGCGCGCAGATGCCTGGCGTCAGCGAGAGCTCGGCGATCCTGTGCGAAATGATGTTCAGGTCGCACACCTCCTGCGCGCTCTTTCCGAACAACTGGAAGAAGCCGGAATCGTCCACGCAGTGGTAATCATCGTGGCCGGCATGCACGTTGAGGCTCGCTTTGGTCATCGCCCGGCAGCCCATGTTCAGCACGTAGGTCAGGCGCTTTCCCACCGCGGCATACAGTGACTCATGCATGTACGCGATGCCCTGCCCGGAGGAGAAATTCGTGGCGCGCAGACCCGTCATCGACAGGCCGGCGGTCACTGCCGCGGCGGCGTGTTCTCCCTCCGGCTCGATGAAGATCAGCGGACGGCCGGAGATGTTGATGTGACCCTTGGCGGTCTCTTCCGCCCAATACTCGCCCATTTGCGTGGACGGCGTGATGGGATAGGCTCCCGCGGCGTCGCTCGATTCGCGCTCGCACATGATGACCGCCGTGTTGCCGTCCATTGCCTGACGGATGCCCGGGTATTTGATCGTCCTTTTTGTGCTCATCCTGTCTTCCTTACTCACCTCAGCGGTGAAACCGGCAAATCCGCCGGCTCCACCGGCAGCGGCGACTTGCGGGTAATTTTCTTCGCTTCAATCCCTTTGACTAGTCCCTTCTCCGGATCAATCCATACGATGGCTCCCGTGGGACACCGCTGAATGGGAATATCGCTCGCCAGCTTGTTCCTGGAGTAGTCCACCACGGCAAGGTTGTTGACGATCTGGATAAGGCCCGCCGGAGCGTCCGCGGCGCAGCGGCCGCACGCCGTGCAGGCCACCTCGCAGGAGGCCTCCGCTTCCTCTCCGTTTGCCAGATTCTTGCAGGCCACCCACAGCCGGTGGCTCACCACGTGAATGGAGAACAGGCTCTTCGGGCAGACCTCGACACAATCCCCGCACGCCGTGCACTTCACTTCACTCACCACCGGAAGCCCATGCCGGTCCATGTGGATGGCGTCAAAATCGCACACCCGTTCGCAATCGGCGAGCCCGAGGCAGCCCCAGGAGCAGCTCTTGCCCCCGCCGGAAATCAGCGCCGCCGCCCGGCACGTATCGAGACCGCTGTAACGGGCACGGTTGCGGGCCACGTGATCTCCACCGGCGCAGGCCAGGCGCGCCACCCGTTTCTCTTCCGCTCCCGCCGCTACCCCAAGCAGGTTGGCGATGGCGACAATGCCGTCCGGCGTGCTCACCGTGCACTTGCCAGGGGCGATCTCGCCTTTCACCACCTTCTCGGCGAAGGCCCGGCATCCGGCCTGCCCGCAGGCGCCGCAATTGGCGCTTGGCAACATCGACTCGACCTGGTCAATCCGCGGATCTTCGTAAACATACAGTTTCTTGTCCGCGAAGGCGAGAATCGCCGCCAGCAGCGTACCGATAGCCGCCATCAATCCGCCGGCAATCAGGTATTCAAGCATACAATTCCCTTCGAGGCTTCGGGGTGTGGCAAGCACCACAAGTTGGGGTATTTGCCCCAATGGCTCCAGCCCGATTCTCCTCTGGCATGCGCCATTTCGGGCAGTCCGGTAATGGAATCAGGGAATTTAGGGTGGATGGTATCACCAGCAATCCTCGCATCAGGGACTAATGCAAATTCCGTGCCAACATGCGCCGTCCTCTAAACTGGAAGAGGGATGTGGCGTAAGACTCTCATCGGATTGGCAATTGCCGGCCTGCTCCTGGTGGTCCGCTACGCCGCGCAGCGCGAAGCGCCGGGCGGTCTGCTCAAGGTCCAGCGGCCGTTGATGGGGACCGCCTGGACCATCGAAGTCGTCGACCATGGCCGCACCGAAGCGGCTCGAAAAGCCATTGCCAATGCTTACGTCGAACTCGAGCGCATCGACCGCATGATGAGCGAATGGAAGCCGGATTCCCCCATCTCCGCCGTCGATGCCAACGCAGGAAAGCACCCCGTCGAAGTGCCCGCCGAACTGCGCGAGATGCTCGAGAGATCCATCCATTACAGCGACATCACCGAGGGGACCTTTGACGTCACCTGGCGCGGCATGGGCAACATCTGGCGCTTTGACGACGCCTTTGTTCCCCCTTCGCGTGGGCAAGTGGAAAAGGCTCGAAAAAACATCAACTATCGCGCGATTCAGATTGAGGGAGACCGCGTCTACCTCCCTGCCGGAATGAATATCGGCCTTGGCGGAATCGCCAAGGGATACGCCGTGGATCGCGCCTCTCAAGTGCTGAGAAATGAAGGCTTTGCGGATTCACTGGTGGATGGAGGCGGGGACATCCTGGTCTCGGGAACCAACCAGGGCGAGCCCTGGCGGCTCGGCATCCAGGACCCGCGCGCCGCACACGGTCAGATGATCGGCATGGTGAAACTCACCGCCGGAGCGCTTGTCACTTCCGGCGACTACGAGCGGTTCCGCATCGTCAACGGGATTCGCTATCACCACATTATTGATCCGCGGACCGGCTACCCCGCCAATGCTTCCATCTCCGTCAGCGTTCTCGCTCCAGAGGCCGAAAAGGCAGTGGTTCTCGCGAAGGGCATCTTCATTCTCGGCGCGGAAAAGGGCCTCGCCCTCGCCCGCCGCGAGAAGGTGGACGCACTGGTGATCGACGTGCTAGGCAAACGTCATATGACGGAAGGCTTCGCGCGTCAATTCGAGCAGAAATAAGCAATTCCCAGGTCAGGACAATTTCCCCGTTAAGGAGATGCATTCATGCATGCGGAAACTACTGCCGGCCAGGTGATCTTTGGCTGGAGTGCGGCCTGGGTGGCCACCGTTATCTTCGTCGCGGTCTACGTGATGGTGGTAACGGAGAAACTCAACCGGGCCATTCTGGCGCTGCTGGGCGCGGGTTTGATGATCCTGGGCGGCGTTCTCACCCAAGAGGCGGCTATCCGCGGCATTGATTTCAACACCATTGGCCTGCTGCTGGGGATGATGGTCATCGTCGGCATCACCGGCAAATGCGGCGTCTTCCAGTTTGTCGCCATCTGGTCGGCCAAGAAGGTGAATGCGCGTCCCATGGGCGTGCTGTTCATGCTCTCCATCGTCACGGGAGTGCTTTCCGCCTTCCTCGACAACGTCACCACTGTCCTGCTGATTGTCCCCGTCACTCTGCTGATCACCGAAGAGCTGAAAGTGAAACCGTATCCCTTCCTCATCTCTGAAGTGCTGTTTTCCAACATCGGCGGCACGGCGACGTTGATCGGCGACCCTCCGAACATCATGATCGGCTCCTCGGTGGGGCTCACCTTCAACGACTTCGTCATCAACCTCACCCCGGCCATCCTGCTGGTGATGGCCGCTACGCTGGTCCCCATCTTCTTCATCTGGCGCAGGGACCTGATCACCACGGAAGCGGCCATGGAAAAAGTGATGCGTTTCAATGACCGCGAGGCCATCACCGACGCCCGTTTGTTGAAGCAAGCGATGTTTGTGCTCGCCTGCGTCATTTCCGGATTCGTCCTCGCGCACGCGCTGCATGTGGAACCGGCGACCATCGCCATGTTCGGGGCGGCTATTCTCCTGCTGCTCGACAATCTCCCCCGCAGCGCCGACGACCAGTCGAAAAACGTGCACCACGCTTTCGCCGAAGTCGAGTGGGTCACTCTCATCTTCTTCCTCGGATTGTTCATTCTTGTCCACGGGCTCGAGGTTTCGGGCGTCATTGCGAAAATGGCCCAGGCCCTGCTTGCCGCCACCGGCGGGGACCGCAACGTCACCGTGATCGCCATCCTCTGGGGATCGGCGTTCCTCTCGGCCTTCATCGACAATATCCCGTTTGTCGCCACTATGATCCCCCTCATCAAATCCATGGCGCCCACTTTCGGCGGAGCCCACGGGCTATTGCCTTTGTGGTGGGCGCTGTCGCTGGGAGCCTGCCTCGGCGGAAACGGAACGCTCATCGGCGCCTCGGCCAACCTCGTCGTGGCCGGCATGGCCGAGCGCGCCGGACAGCCCATCCGCTTCCTGGCGTACTTGAAGTCCTGCTTTCTGCTAATGGTGTTGTCTGTCGCCGTGTGCCATGTATATCTGTGGCTTCGCTATCTGTGAGCCAGCCGGTATGTTCGAATCCGCCCCATCGAGGTGAGTCCCATGACTGTCAAAGACCTGCTCAATCCCCATCCCGTCACCATTACCATGGAGGAGACCTTCGGCGGCGCTCTCGAGATCCTGCTCGAGCGCCACATCCGTGCCCTCCCCGTGCTCGATTCCACCGGAATCTACCGCGGCATGTTCTACCTCTACGACCTCTGGGAACTGTTGCTTCCCAAAGCCGCCACGCTCGAGGGGGCCAACGTCACCGACCTCAGCTTCATGCCGGGCTCGATCGAGGAGTTGCGGGAAAAAGCCCTCGAGGCCGGGCCCCGTCCGGTCACCCAGTTTCTCAAGGATAAGGAGGCCCCGGCCATCCATCCCGAAACCTCCATCAAAGAGGCCATCCTCCTGCTCTATCACCATGACGGAGTCCTTCCGGTGGTGGAAAAAAAGACGCGCAAATTTCTCGGCATTCTCACCCCATGGGAAATTCTCAACAAACTGCATGACAAGGAGTGACTGAAGAATGCATTCGGAAAGCGCCGCGGCGCACGTGATCTTCGGCTGGAGCGCGGCTTGGGTCTCCAGCCTCATTTTCGTCGCGGTTTACGTGATGGTGATCACGGAGAAACTGAATCGGGCCATTCTGGCGCTGTTGGGCGCCGGGCTGATGATCCTTGCCGGCGTCCTCACGCAGGAGGCCGCTATTCGCGGCGTGGACTTCAACACCATCGGCCTGCTGCTGGGGATGATGGTGATTGTCGGCATCACCGGCAAGTGCGGCGTATTTCAATACGTCGCCATCTGGTCCGCCAAGAAGGTGAAGGCGCGCCCCATTGGCGTGCTCTTCATGCTCTCGATTGTCACCGCGGTCCTGTCCGCGCTGCTCGACAACGTCACCACCGTTCTACTGATTGTCCCCGTGACCCTGCTCATCACCGAAGAACTAAAGGTGAAGCCTTATCCCTACCTGCTTTCCGAAATTCTCTTCTCGAACATCGGCGGCACCGCCACGCTGATCGGCGACCCGCCGAACATCATGATCGGCTCCTCGGTGGGTCTCACCTTTAACGACTTCGTCCTCAACCTGACGCCTGTCATCCTCGTCGTGATGGGCGCCACGCTGATTCCCATCTACTTCCTCTGGCGGCGTGAACTGACGGCCACCGATGCCGCCATGAATCGCGTGATGAAGTTCAACGAGCGCGAGGCCATCACCGATCCGCGTTTGCTCAAGCAATCCCTTGCCGTCCTGGCCGCGGTAATCACCGGCTTCGTGCTCGCCCACGCCCTCAACATCCAACCCGCCACCATCGCCATGTTCGGAGCCGCCGCCCTGCTGCTGCTCGATAACTTCCACCGCGATGCCGAAGAGCAGGCCAAGAGCGTTCACCATGCCTTTTCCGAAGTGGAATGGGTCACTCTCATGTTCTTCCTCGGCCTCTTCATCCTCGTCCACGGCCTCGAGTCCTCCGGCGTGATCGCGAAGATGGCGAAGGAACTCCTCGCGGCCACCGGCGGCGACCGGAATGTGACCGTCATCGCCGTCCTCTGGGGCTCCGCCATCCTCTCGGCCTTTATTGACAACATCCCCTTCGTCGCCACCATGATCCCGCTCATCAAATCGATGGCCCCGGCCTTCGGCGGCGATCAGGCGCTGCTGCCATTGTGGTGGGCCCTCTCGCTGGGAGCCTGTCTCGGCGGCAACGGAACCCTCATCGGCGCTTCCGCCAACCTCGTGGTCGCCGGAATGGCTGAACGCGCCGGCCAGCCCATCCGCTTCCTGGCGTATCTCAAATCGAGCTTCCTGCTGATGATTCTGTCGATTCTGCTTTCGCACCTCTATTTGTGGGTGCGGTTCTTGTAGGCAGAATCTGGGTCTGACTATGATGGTGGATGTTGGAGTGAGTCATGGATCCCGCAATGCCAGTCATGGAGACACAGGGTATCCCAGGTTCAGGCCTCACGGTTGCTGCTGCCGGATGCTCCCGTTTCAAGGTCTCCAGCGCGCAGGCGATCGTGGAATCGCGGCCGGAATTGATTCCTCACGTGGTGCTCGTGGCCAACCACTCCAGCAAACCGGTTGTCCTGTTCGCACTCGCCTGGCGATACTCATTGTCGCAGGGCCCCGAGTCCAAGTACCTGCGTGTGTATCAACATCACCTCGCACCCCGGTCTTGGGAGGTAGTCAACTCTTTGGGGCTTGCTGAACCCCTGCCGGACCGCGTCAGAGCCCAATTGCTTTCTCTTCCAAAACCCCAACGTGTGAAGGTAATCCTGGACTCTGTGCTCTTCGCGGACGGCTCGTACGCGGGACCGGATTCAGCGGGTGCCCTCGGCGATCTGCTGTTCCAATACCGGCTCTACAATGGGATCATTCGGGCTTTTGAAGCCGGACAAAGCGACTCCGCGGTTTTTCTCGAAGCCCACGCCGCCGCAACACTGTCCGGTGGCGTTCGTCTCCACTTCCGTCGCCGTTTGGCGGAGACGCTGCTCCGGGAAAAGGAGTTTCAGGGCGTTGAGGCCGCGGTCCTTCTGGCGAGGCGCAACCTTGCGCGATTGCCACACTTGCACCTCACGAGTGGGTTGTTCGAGTAAGTCCTCGGGGTAACCCATGCTCTCTCAAGCCCACGCCTCTTCCTTCAACTGCGCCTGCTCGGCTGCGCTGCGAAAATTGAAGTAGGCTTGAAGGCCCAATTCATCAGGCGCGACTTCCCGAAAGACAGTGGAAGTGACCTCACGTGCCACCGCGCGCAAGCGATCTCGCCGGCTTGCCTCGTCACTCAGCAAGACCCGGAAAAAGATTGCATCGGAGCCGCTCCAGTCTTCACCAAAGCTATAGCGAATGCGAACGACATCGGGCGCCAAAGCCCTTGCCGCGCTCGTCACTCCCTGGTCGATGCGCTGCTGATATACGAATCCGCTCGCCTTTAGACCCATTGCGATTTCTATTATCCCGCGCTATGGCCACCGGCAATAGCCCGGTCGATTCCATGTGGTGTCTCAGCGAACCACAGCAGAAACCGTCGAAGCAGAAACCGTCGATGCCGCAAGCTGCCGGCGTACGAAGGCGTTGTTCGGCAGCTTCGCATCCCAATAGCGCCACAGGCCGCCTCGAAGCCGCTCCAGGGCTTCCGCCTCGGACACGTTCCCTGCCCGGCGCTCCAGCGCGGCGAGCGGAGTGTAGATCTCCGAAAGCGCGAGAGCGCTGCTGAGATAGCGGCGAGGATCTGGGTTATCCGCGCCGATCTTGCCCAGCAACTCGCGATACGCCGCCACCCCCTCCCGGATGTGCCCGGTCTCCGCCAGATGGCTGGCGAGAGCCCGCAGCGTGAAATCAGCCTCGCTCGATAGAGCCACCTTCTCCGCGGGATAGTCCTTGTTCTCCCCGAGCAGCCGGAACGCCTCGTCAATCCTCTGCCGCGCCTCGCGGCCGCGATGCAGGGCACGAACGGCAGAAGCCGAATCCGCGAGCAGGGCGGCTTCCGCTCTTCGCGTCGGGACGGTGCGGATCCTCGCCTGCCGCAGGATTTTCAACGCCTGGTCATAAGCCGTCAGGGCGGCGGCGGGGTCCGAATGCCGCAGAGCATTGCCGAGCCGCCTGCCCACTTCAGCCGCAAGCTGGCAATGCGTGTTGTCGGCCGGGTCTTTCCCTACCAGGTCCTCCGCCACGGCGAACGCTCTTCTAAACGCGGCCAGAGCCTCCGCCTCGCGATTCAGATTCACTTCCGCTTCCTCGCCGAGAATGGATCCTTCGCGCCACAAAGCCAGCGCGAGGTTCGCCTGCTGCCAGCTCTGATGCGTTTCCGTAAGCTGCTCCTGAATCTTGCGCGACTCACGAATGGTCTCCAGGGCACGATCCAGGTTCCCCAGTTCTCTGTAAGAAACCGCCATGATGCCGAGCGCGAGGCTGCGCTGGCCGCCGGTGGAAGCGAGCGGACGGATGATTTCAAGCGCCCGCGACGCGTTCCGAAGGGCTTCCTCGAACAGCCGGTTATCCACATCAGTAACGGCGATATTGCTAAAGGAAGCCGGCGTCCTTGATCCCGTTCTCATCGAGAGGACCACCCGCAATATAAGCGTCAAGCGTTGCTGCCGCGATTCCGGCCTGCGCCAGCGCTTCGTCCACCCGGCCCTGCGATCCCGCGATCACCATGCGGTCATGCGCGATGGCCGCCAGCGTGAACTGCGCGGCGCGGTTCGTCCGGTCCGTCCGGTCCGCCCGCAACGCTATCTCCAGGAAATCCGCGGCACGCCGTAGACTCTCCTCCTCCTGTTCGTATTGGCCAAGATTCGAATTGACCGGCACTCCCTGGATTCGCGCCAGTTGATGATACGCCGTCCCGATCTCCAAAGCGAGATCCTTGTCGCCGCGGGCGTCCACTGCCAGCCCCTCCAGATATTGGAGCGACGTGGAAACGATCAGTTTCCGTGCGTCCGTTGTGCCGGGCGTCATCCTTATCTGTTTGTCGATGTCGAACAGCTTGTTGGCCAGTTGCCGCACCTGCTCGAAACGGCGCTGCGCCGCCAGCCTCTCATGGTTGGCCACCCACAACCCGTAGACAGGCTGCAGACCGCCACGGCGGCCGCGCCGGCGGGAAGCCAGTAACGGCGGAAGAACTTGCGCGTGCGATACCAGACGTTCCCCTTGCGCGCTTCCACCGGCCGTTGATCGAGGAAGGCCCGGATGTCGCTGGCCAGCGCATCCACGGAAGCGTAGCGTGCCATCGGCTCCGGACGCATCGTTTTCCCGAGAATGAAGCCGAGATCGTTCCCAAGGCTCCCGCGGCTTCGCGGATCACCCGGCACCTTGCCGGCCAGAAGCCTGTACAGTACGGCGCCCAGCGAATAGATGTCCGTCGCGGTGCCCTGCGCTCCGCCCAGCGCCTGCTCGGGACTCGCGTATTCCGGCGTCAGAATCCGCTGCGAGGCGCGGGTTTCCTCGCTTTCATTCAATATCTTGGCAATCCCGAAGTCGAGCAGTTTCGGACAGCCCGCCGAGTCGATGAGGATATTCGACGGCTTCAGATCGCGGTGAATGATGAGGTTGCGGTGCGCATAGGACACGGCATCGCAGATGGCAAGGAAAAGATTCAAAATCGCGCGCGTATCCAGCTTCCTGGCGTACTCGTCAATATGCGTGCCTTCGATGTATTCCATCACCAGGTACGGCTGGCCGCCGGTGTGCCCCGCGTCGAGCAGGCGCGCAATCCCGGGATGAGCCAACGAGGCCAGAATCTGCCGTTCCTGGCGGAAGTGGCCGCGCATCTCCGGAAACCCGGCCGTGAGACCCAGAAACTTGATCGCCACCCGCTGGCTGACTTCGCCATCCTCACGGTCCGCCAAATAGACCGCGCCCATGCCGCCGTGTCCCAGCAACCGCACCAGGCGGTACGGCCCCATCGCCCGCCGCCGGGAAGCGACGCCCCCTCCGCGAACAGATCGCCTACCGCGGCCGCCACTCGCTCCCCTACCGGATCTCCGCCACCCCCGTCAAAGGCCAGCAGCGGCTCCACTTCGTCCCTGATTGCCTGAAGCGTTCCGTGCCCGGCGTAGTAATCCTCCCGCTCCGCCGCCGTACGGTCCGCCAGTTCGTGGAACAGCCGCATCCCTTCGTCAGTCATGGGGCATTCCTCGCAAAGGAGCGCCCGCCGGGCGTCAGGTCACCGCTTCCCGCACTCCTCGAAATAGGAAAGCACATCCTCCAACCCACAGACGTCGCCCAGATCCACATCGATATCCAGTAAATTTACCTCATGCATGATCTCGCAGCGCTCCCCCACCGCTTCGCGAGGCACAATCACCCGGAAGCTGTCCGTCGCGTCCCGGCAGGTGGCGTACACGCAGTGGCTGGTGCTGACGCCGGTCACCACCAGCGTGTCCACACCGAGCGCGGTCAGGTTCTCGTGCAGATTCGTGCCCTTGAAACTCGACGCATAACGCTTGGCGATGATTCGCTCCTCCGGCCGGCGCTCGAGCCGCGCGTCCAGTTGGAACCATCGCTCATCGCCCGGCTTCAACTCCATCCGCACCTTCCGGTCATGCGGCGAAGGCGGAAATGACCAGTCATAGTCCCAGGTGGTGAAAAAAATGGGAATCCCTGCCGCACGCGCCGCCTTCAGCAGCGCGCACACCGCGCCCACCACCGTATCCACATTGCTCCCCTGGGAACGGTTCGCCGGATCGGTCCACCACAGCGCGAGATCGATCACGATCAGCGCCGGCCGGCTGCCGAAGCCCACACGGCCGGCCCAGCCGCGATCCACATATTGCTCCCGAAGGGCCGCCAGGTGGGCTCGAATCGGGGCGCGCAAGTCATCCGGCAGCCGGAGGTCATCGGAACCAAACGGCAGCCGGAGAGAAGTCGGTTTGTCAGGCACAATACGAGCAGCTTACTCCATCGGACAGCCGTAAGCGAGCCGCATCACGTCCAGTAATTGCGGTCCAGGCTCCGGTACTGAACCGCCTCCGCCAAATGCTTCGCCGACACCCGGTCCGCGCCGTCCAGATCCGCAATCGTCCGCGCCACCTTGAGGATCCGGTCATGCGCCCGCGCCGAGAGCCCCATCCGCCGCACCGCCATTTCGAGCGTCCGCTCCCCCGCATCGTCCAGCGAGCAGTGCGTGCGGAGCTGCGACGGCGGAATATCCGAGTTGTAGAAGCCACGGCGGTGCTGGCGATCCCGGGCCGCCAGCACCCGCTCGCGCATCTGCGCGGACGTTACCCCGTCGTCCCGCCCGCGCAGTTCCTTGTACGGCACCGCCGGGACCTCGATGTGCAGATCAATCCGGTCGAGCAGCGGTCCGCTGATCTTGCCCAGGTAGCGTGCGATGATGGCCCCCGTACAGCGGCACTCGCGCGTCGAATCCCCATAGAAGCCGCATGGACACGGGTTCATCGCCGCCACCAGCATGAAGCTCGCGGGGAACGATAACGTCATGCTCGACCGCGCCAAAGTCACCGAACGGTCCTCCAGCGGCTGCCGCAGCAACTCGAGCACATTCCTCGGAAACTCCGGCATCTCGTCCAGAAACAGCACCCCATGGTGCGCGAGGCTCGCCTCGCCCGGCCGCAGCGCCCCGCTGCCTCCCCCGATCAGCCCCGCGTCCGAAATGGTATGGTGCGGCGCGCGGAACGGGCGTTCGCGCAGCAGCGCCACGCCCTTCGGCAGCAACCCCGCCACGCTGTGCACCTTCGTGGTTTCGATGGCTTCTTCAAACGTCAGCGGCGGAAGAATGCCGGCCATCCTCTTGGCCAGCATCGTCTTTCCCGAACCTGGCGGACCCACCATCAGCACATTGTGCGCCCCGGCCGCCGCCACCTCCAGCGCCCGCTTCGACGTCGTCTGCCCGCGCACGTCGCGAAAGTCGAGCGCCGCGATTTCGGATTCCTCCACCGTTCGGGAAGCGGGCGCCTGAGGCTGGAACTTCTCCGGTTCGCGCAGCAGGGCGACCACCTCCGCGATGTGCCTGGCCCCGAACACCTGCACCCCTTCCACCACCGCCGATTCCGCCGCGTTCTCCATCGGCACCACAATCCCCGGCACGCCCTCCCGCCGCGCGCAGACCGCAATCGAGAGCGCCCCTCTCACCGGCCGCAAGCTCCCGTCAAGCGAGAGTTCCCCCACCAGCAGAAACCGCTCGCTGCGCGCCACCGTCCCCATGGCGCCGAGTATCCCCATTGCCATCGGAAGATCGAATCCAGCGCCTTCCTTCCGCACGTTCGCCGGTGCAAGGTTGATCGTGATCGCCTTCGCCGGATACCCCAACCCCGAATTCACCAGCGCCGACTTGATTCGCTCCCGGCTTTCCCGCACCGCCGTATCCGGCATCCCCACCGTAATGAAATCACGAGCCGACCCCGATTGGTAGAGGTCCACCTCCACGTCTATCAAGTGCGCGTCGATTCCGTACACTGCCGCGCTGCGCGTGCGAAAGAGTCCCACACCGATCAAGTGGCGGAGCGGAGGAGAACCTCTCCGGGAAAAGTCGATCCCACACCAAGCTCCGCCGCCGGGGGCGGAGTCCCCCCTTCTCCACATTGCATCATCCCCTTAGACATTATTAGTATGCTGATGGTGAGATCCGGTGGAAAAACAGCAGTCAAAACTCCGCCATGAAACAGCCGGGCTGGACAATCGCGCCATGCTCTCCGCGGGAGCCGCGGGCCTCGAGCCCGTTCTCGGAGAAGTCATCGACCTGGCCATTGCGCTTTCCAGCGCTGATTTCGGCAGTGCTCAATTGATTGATCCGGCATCCCGCGACCTCAGGATCGTGGCGCAGCGCGGACTCCCGCCGGGGTGGATCGAGTTCTGGGACAACGCCTCGAAAGGACAGGGGCTTCGCGGCACGGCGCTCGAACAGCAGGCGCCCATCGTTGTGGACGATGTGAAAGCCAGTCCTTTGTTCGCCGGCAGCCCTGCCCTCCGGATTCAACTCGAGGCAGGTGTTCGAGCATTCCAGTCCACTCCGCTCATAGCCCGGTCTGGAAAGCCCATCGGCGTTCTCTCGACGCATTACAGGAAACCGCACCGGCCGGATGACCACACCCTTCAACTGCTCGGTCTGCTCGCCCGCCAGGCAGCCGATACCGTTGAAAACACTCGCGCCACGGCTGCCTCGCGCGCGTGCGAGGAACGCTTGAAGCGAGTTCTCGAGACCGATTCCATCGGCCTGCTCTTTTTCGATCAAACCGGCACGGTCATTGACGCCAATGATGTTTTCCTGAAAATAACCGGTCATACGCGGGCCGAGGTACAACGCCGCGAACTCACATGGCGGCGGATGACGCCCCCGGAGTGGATCGAGATCAGCGAGCAGCAACTCATCAAGCTCGCCGCCACGGGAAGAATCGGACCCTACGAAAAAGAATATTTCCTCAAGGACGGCTCGCGGCGCTGGATGATGTTCGCCGGACAGGATCTCGGGGATGGAACGATTTCGGAATATTGCGTCGACATCACGGAGCACAAGAAGGCGGAGGCGGCGCTGCATGAGAGCGAGGAGCGCTTTCGCGCCCTGGTGACCGCCGGTTCCTACATCTTGTATCGCATGAGCCCCGGTTGGGAACGATTGTGGTTTCTCGAGGGCAAGGGGTTAATCGCTGACACGCCGGGCGCACGCGAAACATGGTTGGAAAGCTACATTCCTCCCGGCGACCAGAAGCACGTCATGGAGGTGATCGAGCGCGCCATTCGAACGAAGAGTATTTTCGACCTCGAGCATCGGGTGCGGAGAGTAGACGGTACCCTGGGCTGGATCCACTCCCGCGCCGTACCGCTGCTCGATGCAAACGGCAAGATCAGGGAGTGGTTCGGGGCGGCCAGCGATGTGACCGAGCGCAAAGAGGCGGAAACAAAACTTTATGAAGCGCACGAGCGCCTGGAAGCCTTGATGCGCTCGCTGCCGGTCGGTGTCATGTTTTCCAATGATCCGGCTTGTACGCGCGTTACCGGGAATTCCACCTTGCTTGCGCTTCTCGGCGCTGGCCCGGAGGACAACATCTCAGGCAGGGCTGTGAACACGGATGCGTTCGGCCGCCGGATGGTGCACCTGCAGGATGGCCGGCCGCTAAGCGTGGCCGAACTGCCTTTGCAACGGGCTGCTCGCGAAGGCCGCGTCATTCCGCCCGTGGAACTCCAAGTCCAACTGCCGGACGGCCGAAATCGGTTCCTCGAGGTTTCGGGCGCGCCGCTTCGCGGCGAGCAGGGGGAGGTGATTGGCGGCCTGGCGGTGACCGTGGACATCTCGGCACGCAAGCAGGCCGAAGAGGACCGCAAACAGGCGCGCCTCAAAGACGAGTTTCTGGCGGTGCTGGGCCATGAGCTGAGGAACCCTCTGGCCGCCATCTCCAACGCCGTTCAGGTGCTCTCCAGCGGCGTTACGGCCGCGCAACGCGCTTCCCTGGATGAACTGATCCGGCGCCAGGTGGAATTTCTGAGGCGGCTGGTCGACGATCTTCTGGACGTCTCCCGAATCACTCATGGCCAAATCCGGTTGCAAAAGAAGAGCGTCGATCTCTCAGACCTGCTGCAAATCTCCGCCGCGGCGGCGCATCCCGCGGTGACGGAACGGAGGCAAACGTTGGTGGTCCGGATGCCCCGGAACCCCGTGCTGTTTGTGGCCGACCAGGTGCGGATGAAGCAGATTACCGCAAACCTGCTGGACAATGCTTCGAAGTATACTGACCCGGGCGGCACAATTGAACTCTCGGGCGCACTGGAAGACTCCGCGGTGGTCATCCGCTGCAAAGATACCGGGCGCGGTATTCCACTGGAGATGCAGCACCGGATTTTCGAGCCTCTGATCCGGGTGGAGATGGAGGACCAGTCTGCTTCCCCGGGCCTCGGCCTCGGCCTGACGCTGGTGAAGCGCCTGGCGGAACTTCATGGCGGAAGCGTATGGCTGTCAAGCGAAGGCCCTGGTACGGGCAGCGAGTTTGTGATTCGGCTGCCGTTCCTTGCGGCGGAGCCGCCGCCACCGGCAAACGTAGCCACAGCGCCGCCGCGTCCCCATAGGGCGCTGCACATGGTACTCGTCGAGGACAACGCCGACGTGAGCCGCACGATGACCGCCGCTCTCGAGCAGGCCGGCCACCACGTAAACCACTTCGAGGACGGGTCCTCCGCTTTGTCAGGCATCGAGGATCTGCGGCCGGACGCTGTTCTGCTCGACATCGGGTTGCCGGGCATGAACGGCTACGAGGTGCTCGCCAGGATGAGGAAATTGCCTCATCTGCGGAACACGCTGTTCATCGGCATCTCGGGCTTTGAGCAGCCGGCCGTAAAACGAAAATTGCGCGCCAGATTCGATCATTACCTGGTGAAGCCGGTGGATACTGCCGAAATCTTGAAGCTGATCACCGGCCGGCCTCGCGAAGACAACCGGGAACAGCCGCGCGTGCTTCTGGTGGAGGACCACGCGGATGTGGCGGCGATGACAGCCGATCTTCTGCGCAGCGAAGGTTTTGACGTCATGGTCGCAGTTACGGGCCAGGACGCTGTCGGCCTCGCGCCTCGCTTCCATCCTCATCTCATCTTGTGCGACATGAATCTGCCCGGCATGAAAGGCCTGGATGTCGCCTGCAAGCTGCGAGCGGCTTACCAACCGCGGAGGGTTCACATCGCGATGGTGACCGCGCGGTCCGAAGCGGAGATCCAACTCTACAACAGCCAGGCCGGGGAACTCGATGTCGATGAATTTATTCCCAAGCCGATCACGCCCGCGATGGTCCGGACGCTCCTTACGAAGCTGGACCCTCGTTAGGGCGCCAGCCTTGGCCGCGGTGATAATGGGAAAGCGAGCAAATGCCCAATCTCATCCAGTCCCCAACCCGAATCGAAGCCGCCGGCAATAAACCGAAGATCATTGACGAGTTCTTCGGAGCCGCAAGCACGAGTGAGTCCCGGCTGAGCCTCGCTCACATGCGTTCGCCGGGTGGCTGGAACGAGCCGGGCCAGCGTCCCGAATTCGATGAATTCACCCTCGTGCTGAAAGGCGTCCTGCGAGTGGAACATGAAAACGGCGTGCTCGAGGTGCGCCCCGGCCAGGCTATCCACACGAAACCGGGTGAATGGGTCCGCTACTCCACACCGTTCGAGGAAGGCGCTGAGTACATCGCCGTCTGTCTGCCCGCCTTCAGCCCGTCTACGGTGCATCGCGACGAATAGCCCCGACGCCGCGCTGATCGTTCAGATGGCCGCCGCTGCGCCGCGTAGCACGCTGAGGATTGTCGAGACCGCCTGGGCCACGGAATTGCCTGCGCCGCTGAGCGTTCGCAGGATGGTGTCAATCACCGTTTCCACAGCCCGCTGGACCTTCACAATAATGCTCTGAATCTTGTCGACAATCCCGCTAAGGCCCAGAAGATCGGGAAGACGGCGAATCACCCCGAGAACACCTTGGAGCGCGGCTATCATTTTCTGAAAGGCGGAACGAATGGCGGTGGCAAGGATATTGGCGGCCGCGGCTGGGGTGGCTTGCGCCAGGCGGCCGGCTTCGCGAAGAGCGGAGATCGCGGCCTGGAGGGGGCCGGACAGCAGGCTGCGGATTTCGTTCAGGGCAAAGTCAGGCATCTCCTCCAGCGCGTTGAAGATGCCGAGGACCTTGCTGTGGATTGCGGCGAGCCCTTGAACCACGGCCTCCACCAATTGGGAGATGGCATTGCCATCGACGGATACTCCGGGGAGAATCGGAGTTTCGTTGGGAAGTTGCGTGCGCGAAGGCGGGTTGGGCGAGGGCAGCGGCGCCATGGCGGCGTAACGCAGGTCCAGGGCAGCAGCCGTGCGCGGCCCTACAATTCCGTCACGAACCAGGCCGCGCGATTGTTGGAACGCTCGCACCGCCGCGTCCGTCTTCATCCCGAAGGCGCCATCCACTTGTAGATGGAATGCCGGCAACAGCCGGTTCAAGGTTTCCTGGAGTGTCTTCACGCCTGGGCCGCGCGAGCCGAGAGCGAGAGGGCCGGAGATGGAAGCGGTGCCGGGGTTCATGCGTCATACCTTCCAGCGGTGAGCGCCTGGCGGACCGCCCCAGTATACACCGGACAACCACCGGACCCCACTCCCCACAGGCCCGTTTGCGACAATCACCTCATGCGGTTCGTCATCTTCGCCCTGCCTCTCTCACTCTGGGCTCAATCCATTCCACGCACCTGGAATGCCGCCTCTGTCTCGAGCTTCGAACTCCCTCTGGCGAATCCAGCGTATTCCCCCGTCCAGATATCCGAAGAGGCTTACTACCGCATCCCCGAACGCGTCCTCTACAAAACCTACCCGGTCTACCACCCCAGCCGCGAACCCGCCGGCTACCTCGACATGCTCAAGAACCAGGAGCCGCAGGTCGCTTTCAACCCCTCTGAATACCACACCCCCGAACAGTGGATCGCCGCCGGAAAAATCGTATTCGAAGCGCCCACCTCCTTCGAGCCCGTCTTCTTCAGCGCCTCAGACCTGCGCGACCCCGCCTTCTACTCCGAAACCGGAATGCCCGTGGCCGCTGACGGCACAGTCCCCTTCGCCCGCTGGGTGGTCCGCAGGAAGGGCGTTGTCGAACTCGGCTCCATGGGATGCGCCACCTGCCATACCCGCCTCCTTGAAGGAGGCCGCATCGTCCCCGGAGCCCCCAGCAACAATCCCGCCGATCGCCAGGGCGCGCGCATGCTCCGCAAAGCCGCCGCCTTCTCGCCCGGGAAACTCACCGCGCGGCTTCGCCTCTTCGCCCGCCAGTTCGAAGTTCCCTGGGTCCCTGACGATCCCAATGCCGCCGCAGCCGCCTTCTCCCTCACTCAATTCATCGAAGCCGGCGAAGCCATTCCGCCCGGAGTCACCGCGCGCGCCCGCACCAGCATGGTCGTCCCGCCCCAGATTCCTGATCTCATCGGCGTGCGGGAGCGCCGCTTCCTCGATCATACGGGCCTCATCCGCCATCGCGACATCGGCGACCTGATGCGCTACTCCACCGTCTCCCAGGACGTCAGCGCTTATGCCCGCTATGGCCCCGATGACAAGCCGCCCGAACCCCGCGGTTCACGCTACAGCGATCCGCAACTGTACGCGCTCGTCCAATACCTCTACTCTCTCCAACCCCCGCCCAACCCCAATCCCCGCGGCCCCGACGCGGAACGCGGCCGCCGGATCTTCACCCAACAAGGCTGCCCCAAGTGCCACACCCCGCCGCTCTACACCAACAATCAACTGGTCCCCTGGGACCGTATCGGCACAGACCCGCGCTACACCCTCAAAACCCGCAAAGGCACCGGTTATTACAAGGTCCCGTCGCTGAAGGGCGTCTGGTATCGCGGTCCCCTCGAGCACAACGGCTCGGTGGCCACCCTCGAGGATTGGTTTGACACTGCCCGCCTCCGTCCGGACTACCAGCCCACCGGGTTCCGCGGCGTTCCAGCGGCCCGCCGCGCCGTCCCCGGCCACGAATTCGGCTTGAAGCTCAGTCCCAAGGACAAAGCCGCATTGATCGCCTTCCTGCGAACGCTGTGAACCACCTCATCGCTACCTTGACCCTTTGTTGCGCGCTGCATGCCGCCCCGGACTCCGCCCGCCTGGAAGCGCTCCGCGCAGACGCTGCCTCCCGGGGCACCCGTGCCCTCCTGATCCTCCACAACGGCAAGACAGTGCTCGAATGGTATGCCGAGGGCACAACTCCGGAAACAAAGATCGGCACGGCGTCGCTCGCCAAGGCTCTGGTGGGCGGCATGTCGCTGCTGGTGGCCATGTCCGGCGGGCGCATCCAACCCGATGACCTCGCGATAAAGTACATCGCGCCGCATTGATCCGCGATACGATTTGCCATCCGGCCTCTCCCGCGACAGAATAGTGAGTCACCCCCAGGAGGTGCTTCATCGTGAACACGAAGCTTTCGCGCAGAAAAACCCTTCAGATTGCCGGCATCGGCGGCGCCGCGTCCCTGGCAGCCCCCCAACTCGCCAAGGCTGCCGCCGCGAAATGGCCCATCTCTGTCATGGGCGATGGGATTCCCAAGATCTGCGCTTACGCCGGACCCAGTGAGGCGGCCAACCGCGCCTTGCAGCAGGTAGGCGTCTATCACGTCATCGGCGGCATCGGCGGCCGTGCCCCCTGGACGGAAGAGGCGATTCGCGCCGCCCTCACCCGGCTCAAAGGGCAGGGCATGACCGTCGTAAACGCCATGATCGGCGGCATGCACGACATCATCCATGGCGGCCCCAACCGCGACCAGGAAATCGAGAACATCATCCAGTCCACTCGCGCCGCCGGCAAAGCCGGCCTCCCCTGCATCGAGTACAACTTCTATGCCCACCGCCTGGTGGAAGGCTACGAAGAGGAACTCGGACGCGGCGGCTCCGGGCTCACCCGCTTCAATTATGCGCGCGTCAAGGATTTGCCCCCGCTCGAACAGGAAGGCGCTCACACCATGGAGGACCTCTTCCAACGCGCCGAGTATTTCCTCAAAGCCGTCATCCCCGAAGCGCGGAAAGCGAACGTCCGTTTCGCTCTCCATCCGAACGACCCGCCCGCCCCCATTTCGCGCGGCTCCCAACAGATGTTCGCCACCTTCGCTAACTGGAAACGCTATCTGGACCTGGTGAAGAGCCCCTACAACGGCATCACGTTCGATTGCGGCGTCACGCGCGAACTCGGTGAAGATCCCGTATCGGTCTGCCGCTACCTTGGCTCGCGCGACGTGATCAACCATGTCCACTACCGCAACGTCACCGTCCGCCAGCCCTACGTCGATTACACCGAAGTATGGCTCGACGAGGGCCAGGTCAACATGTTCGAAGTCATGAAGGAACTGGTCCGCCAGAAATATTCCCGCAGTCTCCTCCCCGAACACCCTCGCGCCATCGACATTGACCGCGAGCGCGGTATCCGCGGCCAGTACGCCAAGGTGGGCGGCGGCGGCTTCGTGGGCGAAATCTACAACTACGCCTTCGCCAAAGCCATGCTCCTGGCCGCGCTATCCCAATAGAGGCAGTCTCACCGGTCTCAAGCGCAGCCTCGTCAGATGTACCCCAGCTTCTCGCAAAGATCCCGCCCGGAGCGGCCATTCGTCTGGATATCCTTCAGCCTTCGCAATTGATCCAGATTGATCTTCAATTTCCGCGCAACCGCCTCGGCGAGAGGCACAACCTGGCGCCGGAAATAGGCATTGGCTACCACGATCGCCGTAAATTCGCGAAGGAACGCTTTCGCGCACGTTACCTCATCCTGGTAGCCGTGATTCGCCGCGTCCCATTGATGGTCTGAGATCACCTGATCGGTAAACACCTGCGTCACGCCCTCGTAGAGAAAACTTCCCAGAGTGCTCAGGAACACAGGCATCTCCGTGGTGAACGAAGAAAAGCTGTGCACTCCCTCGTGGATGGCGTGGCCGAGCGTGGCCCCCATTTGCAGGTGGATCGACCGGTCATGCCAGTCATACAGTCCGCGTGCATTCCCGTCCACGGAAAACCCTCGTTTTCGCATATCACTGCTGAACGTGTAATCCTCATGCTTGTTGACCGAGGAGACAATGTCTCCCACCGGACTCGAGACATTGAAGTTGGAGGCTTGCGGGTGTTTGTTCAGAAACGGACCCACCTGACGGCTCGCGATGATCATGCATTCGATAAATTCCGGCAACATCGCCAGCTCGCCGCGGCTGAGATACTTGAGTGACCGGTTGGTGTTGTATTTCCTGTACGCCTCGAACAGCAGGCTGCATTGCAGGTCGCGCAGCGCCGCCTGCCCCTCCCGGAGGCTCTTCTTGATCGACTCCAGGTCCTTTTTCATCTGCGCCGTGTCCATGTTAAGATCGCCCATACCCGATATACCTCCTCAAAATCCTGCTGATGATACAAGCGAATTTGGAATGCTCCTCTGACTGCCGCATCGGATTTCCTCCTGGCGGCGCGGGCATCAGGAATCACCGTCAACTAGACTGATCTTGTGAGCACCCCCGAGCCCGAGGCCCGGCTCTCCGTCAAGCTGAGGAGCCCGTGGGACAAGTCCGCCGCGTGGGCGCGCGTTCTCACGGACGGACGCCTGGAACTCGAATTGTATGACTTCAGCCCGGAAGCACAGGCGCACATGGGAAATGATGTCGCGTGGATGTATCGCGTCTCGCCGGTCCACATGCCGAAGCTCTACGAGTTGCTCGAAAAGCGCACCGGCTCCCCCATCGTCAATGACGAGATGCTGCTCCAGGTTATTGCCGAGACCTTCGCCCATGCTCACGCCGTCCGGGATTGGCTTCGCGAGAACACGATTCCTTTCGAGGAGGAATTCGACTCCTGGGCGTAATGCGCCGCCTGATACCCTCGCCTCTTAGGAGAACGGAGCAGAGCATGGAACCGGAAATCCTTTACTCGCGCCACCAGCACGGCGATGTGGCCTGGGGGGAGATCACCCTCAACCGGCCCGGCAAAGGCAATGCGCTGAACATGCCGATGCTGAACCAACTGGCGTCGCTGCTGCCCGAAGTCGCCGCCGATTGCGAAGTGCGCGCGGTGGTGATCCGCTCGCACGGACGATTCTTCTGCACGGGCGGCGACATCGATGCCTGGAGCGCTCTTTCTTCTTGGGAAATGGCTCAGGATTGGATTCTTCCGGGCATCGGCGTCTTCGACAGCATTGCCGCCCTGCCCCAACCCGTAATCGCTGCCATTACCGGACATGCGCTCGGCGGCGGCCTCGAACTGGCGATGGCGGCCGACCTCCGCATCGCTCTGCGATCTGCCAAGCTCGGCACGCCGGAAGTGACCCTCGGGATGATCTCCGGCTGGATGGGAGTGCGCAGGCTCGCGGAGATCGTCGGAGTGGCCCGGGCCCGTCACTTGGCTCTGCTCGGCTTGCCCATCACCGCCGCGCAGGCCCTCGACTGGGGGCTGGTCACCGCCATCGCCGAAGACCTTGCGGACATGGAGCAGCAACTCGGCGTCTGGCTCGACAAACTGTGCTCCAATGGCCCCATCGCCATGGCCCTCACAAAGAATATCCTCGCCACCATGCACCAGGATCTCCGCCACCAGCACGCCGCCGCTGTCGCGCAGGCCGCGGCGTCCGGCGATTGTAAGGAAGGGGTCCAAGCCTTCCTCGAAAAGCGCAAACCCGTCTACCGCAACCGCTAGGAGTCCCCGATGAGCACGGCCAAATTCCTCGACGCGGCCGGCGCAGCCGCCCTCCTCAAAGACGGCGACACCGTGGCCATCAGCGGCAACGGCTCCGGCATGATTTCGGCGGAAGCGGTGTTCGCCGCCATCGAACAGCGATTCCACCAAACCGCACATCCCCGCGGTTTGACGCTCGTCCACTCGCTCGGCCTCGGCGACCGCGGCGCGCTCGGCGCCAACCGGTTCGCCCATGAGGGAATGCTGCGCCGCGTCATCGCGGGCCATTTCACGTGGTCTACAAAGATGCAGCAGCTTGTCCGCGACAACAGGATCGAGGCCTATTGCTTTCCCGGCGGCGCCATCCAACATCTGCTCCGCGAGATCGGCGCGGGACGTCCCGGCCTCTTCACCCATTGCGGCTTGGGCACATTCGTCGATCCCCGGCACGACGGCGGCCGCTGCAACGAACGGACGCGCGAGGAACTCGTCGAACTGATGCACATCGACGGCCGCCCCGTACTCCGCTACAAGCCATTCCGCGTGGATGTGGCCATCATTCGCGGCACATACGCCGACCGGCGCGGAAACATCAGTCCCGAGGAAGAGGCCATCGATATGGACATTCACTCGATTGCCCTCGCGGCTCACAACTGCGGCGGCACGGTCATTGCGCAAGTAAGGCAAGTGCTGGAGCCCGGCTCGCTCCACCCCCGCCACGTGCGCGTCCCGGGGATCATGGTGGACGCCGTGGTGGAGGATCCCGCGCAGGAACTCTTCTACGGCCTGCCCTACGACCCGGCGGTCAGTGGCGCGAAACGCGCCCACCTCGGCGCAATCGCCGCCGGGATTCCCTCAAAGCTCGAGCGCCGCATCGTTGCCCGCCGCGCCGCCATGGAACTCCGTCCCGGGGCTTCCCTCAACTTCGGCTTCGGAATGCCTGGCGGCATTTTCGGAGTGATTGCCGGGCAAGGCAACCAGCACGAGTACTGGATGAGCGTCGAACAAGGCACGCACAATGGCCGCATGCTCGACGAACGCCTCTTCGGCGCGGCGCGCAACACCGATGCGATCGTCCCCTCCATCGAACAGTTCGATTTCTACAGCGGAGGCGGAGTCGACATCACCTTCCTCGGCATGGGCGAAGCGGACGCCGCCGGCAACGTCAACGTCTCCCATTTGGGCGGCAATCTCATCGGTCCCGGCGGCTTCATCGAAATCGCGCAGAATGCCAGGAAAGTGGTGTTCTGCGGCTCCTTCGATGCCCAGGGCACGCGCTTACGCTGGACGGACGGGAAGCTCGAAATCGTCGAGCCGGGCCGCGTCCGGAAGTTCGTGAAAAACGTCGAGCGCATCACCTTCTCCGCCGCCTACGCTCGCGACACCGGCCAGCAGGTGCTCTACGTCACCGAACGCGCCGTGTTCCGTCTCGCCGCGGACGGCCTCGAATTGATCGAAATCGCACCCGGCATCGACATCGAGCGCGACATTCTGCCATATATGGATTTCCGGCCGCGGATGTCCAAGGTCGCCATCATGCCGCCTTCAGTGTTTGAGTGACGCCAATTGATTGCGTATGAACGCGCGATTCGGCAGCTTGCCGTCCCAATGCTGCCACAGTTCCACGCTCCGCGCTTCCATCGCGTCCGCCTTCGTGGGATCACCGGCCACGCGATAGAGACTGGTCAGCGGCCGGTACAGGTTCGACAACTTGTTAGCGTCCCGAAGGTCACCCCTCGGATCCGGCTTCGATGCCATCACTTGGTCCAGCAGCTCCTCGTATATCGCGATCGCCCGCCGCGAATCACCTCGAGAGGCTTGGTAATCCGCCAGCGCGGAAAGCGCCGTCACCAGGCCGCTATCCGGGGAAATGCGTTCCGCTGGATACTCATGCGTCGCCTGGAAAATCGACAGCGCCTCTTCGATCCGCTGCCTGGCTTCCTCGGGCCGGCCAAGGGAAAGCAGCGGATAAGAGGAAACGGCCAGCAGTTCGGCCCGGTCGCGGCGTGCCGTGAGATTCTTCGCCACTTCCCCCAGCCGCCGAATGCCGAGATCGCACACCGCCAACGCCCGCCGCGGATCCCGGTGGCGTAAGATCGCTCCAAGCGCCCCAGCCGTCGCTCCCAGCCGCCCTCTACTCGTGAAATCGTTCGGGCTTTTCTGCGCGGCTTCTTCAGTAAGATCCAGGGCCTTCTGAAGAGGCTCGATTGCTTCCAAGGGCCGCCCGAGGCTGATACCTCCGTCCTCGCCCAACAGCAGTCCTTGCCGGATGAGAGCTCCGTGAAGGGCGATCATTCGCGCCGTCTCGCTCATGCCCGATTTCTCGGCGATCTCGCGTGCTTCCTGGATGGCCCGTAGCGCCCCCTCCAGATCCCCTTCGTCGCGAAGCGCGCTCGAAAGCATGCTCAATCCGCTGCTCAGGCGGCGGTTGCCTGGCGAGAGCGTCCTCGCCACCGCGACACTCTTGCGCGCGTACTGAGCTGAGTCGCCGTACCGGTGCGCGCTTCGATATGCCAGCGAGACGTTGGAATACATCATGGCAATCTCGTCGCGTTCGCTTTCCGTTGCCTCCCCATGGTGAAGATACGCCTCCAGCCGGCCGTCCACTTTCTGCGCGTGCACCAGTGCGTCCGCATTGCGCTGCTCGGATGCCGCCAGAACCATTCGGTCATGGGCGATCCGCGCGGACCGGTAAAGGGACTTCCGGTCCTCCGGACGTGCGGCGAGCGCCGCTTCCGCTAATGCGTCAGCCTTTTTCAGTGTCTCTTCCGCCTTGTCAAAATGACCGAGATTGAGCTCCGTGGGCACTCCTTGAATCCGCGCTACCCGTTCGTAGCCATCGGCGATCTCCCCTGCCAGGTCCATGTCCCCTTGAGCGCCCCCGCGGAGTCCCTCCAGGTACTCGAGCGACGTGCTCACCAGGCGCTCCCTCGCCTCGGTCGAGCCCGGCAGGCCCCGGATGGCCCGGTCCAGTTCGAATACCCGGTTCGAGAGTTGCCGCAGTTGTTGGAATCGGTTCTCCGCTACCAGGCGCTCGCGATTTGCCACATACAGCCCAGCCGACAGGCTCGCCACCACCGTGGCGGCTGCGGCCACCACCGCCCGGTAACGCCGCACGAACTTTCGCGTTCGATACCATATGTTGCCCGAACGCGCCGCCACGGGCCTCGACTCCAGCACCGCCCGGATATCCGCCGCGAATGCGTCCATCGACGCATACCGTTCCCCGGGTTCCTCACGCAGCGCCTTGCTGAGAATGAAATCCAGATCTCGCGGCGCACGCGGATTCAGCCGGCTCGGCGGCACAATCTCCGATCTCGCCTGGTCCCGCCTACCCTCCTGCGGCGCACATCCCGTAAGCATCTTGTACAGCACCGCGCCCGACGAGTACACATCCGTGGCTGTGGTTTGGACAAGCCCCTTCCATTGCTCCGGACTGGCATAGTTCGGCGTCAGCAGGCGGTCCACCGTCTGCGTGGCCTCTTCCGTCGCATCCAACAGTTTGGCGATCCCAAAGTCCAGCAGCTTCGGCTGCCCCGCGCTGTCCACCAGTATGTTCGAAGGCTTCAGATCGCGATGGATGATGAGCCGGTTGTGGGCAT
>JADLBD010000239.1 GCA_020847975.1 Bryobacterales bacterium
AATCCAAAAGCAGGATTTCCACTTTCCCACCGCGGCCTCATATGGATCAGAGAAGAAGAAAGGAGGCCTCTCCTGAACGCCGGCTGACGCCGTCGTTCAGGCTCATCGTTCGATTAGAAAATACTACTGGTAACAGGAGGAGCCGACTGATTTCGACGGAAGGCGGCAGCTTTCAAGTGGTGGCACGAGCCGTGTGAGTCGAGAGGCTCAAGCACGGATCTGTGAGCGGCTCGGGGTGAAACTCCCTGGGCCGACTCGGCGGCAATGCTGGCGAGCGGGTACGCCGGGATAAACCGGCATGTTGTAAAGGATGAAAGAGCCCTACGGGAGGAGCAAGCGACTCCATCTCGACCTTGAGTCTTGCGCAGTGCGCTGCGAGGTGCCGGCTGCCTCATTTTGTGGCCTACTCCTGGGACTAATACTAATCGCGCACGGATTGGAGCAGAAGCCGAGCAGGATGTCGACAAGGTCCCGCCGTTTCTGCGAGCGCTCCAAGAATCGCAGACTGCAACGCCGGGGTTGGCCGCGGAATCAGCGCGCCAAAGATTGGCTTGCCGTGTCCTGACCATGCAACTGTATTGCTACGCCGCGGCGGTGGTGCAATAGGCTTGCCAGCCGGCGCCCGGAATGGCTGTTTGGGAGACTGTCACGGTTAGCATTAGCGCGGGCGGGGGTTCGAAGTGAATGCAGGACGCGATTATTTCACGCCGACGCGGCCGAGGACGGTGTGGATGGAGCGGAAGATGGTTTCCTCGACTTCATCGGAGAAGGGACCCGGCTGGCCGTAGTAGATCATGCTGTCGACGGCTTCGTAGCCGCCTTCGTGGAGGACGCGCTTGGAGGGGATGTAGCACATCACGTCGTTGCTGTAGCCGGCGACGATGAGGTCGGTGTTGGGGAATTCCTTTTTGGTGCGCAGGGCGTAATCGACGACCACTTCTCCGCCGAGCGCGAGCAGGGTGACGGACTTCGAGAAGCGGATGGCCTGGACAGGGTAGGTGGTGGAGCGGATGGGGCGGCGTTCGTCATAGGCTCGCAGCATTTCGGTGGCGCGCTGCTTCTGGAAGCGGTTCCCGGTGCGCTGTTCCTGTTCGAACTGCTCACGGGTGTGCGGGGCGAAGGAGAGTTCGATGCTTTGCCAGGCGGTTTTGAATTCCGGCTGCACGGGTTTCATGCTGCCCTGGAGCAGGCGGTTCACTTCCGTGGCGAGGGTCTTTCCGTGGTCGCGGGCATTTTCGATCTTGCCGCGCGGGGCGGGGTTTTGGTCGGCGCCGCAGAGGAGCATGAAGAGGGCGACGGCTCCGGGGTTCATCTCCTCGAGGTCCGATTGGGCAAAGCCGGCGTAGTCTCCGTTGATCTGATAGAAATCGCCGCCGAGCGTCGTATTGTGGCAGGCGTAGGCGAAAAGCACGGCGCGGAGTTTGCCATCCGGCGCGCGGACGGCGAAGACGGGCACGTCATGATCGATGGGCTTGATTTCGCGGTTGCGGCGGTTGATGGCGAAGGGGGCGGAGCCGTGGGCGAGGGAGAGTGAAGCGGGGGCGAGATCGCCGATGGCGGCCCCGATTACGCTAACGAGGTTGTCGGTGAGTTTGAGCGCATAGTCGTCCACCGCCTGCCGCTGCTCGGCAGTGAGGAAGTACATCGTCATGAGGTTCGGCCGCACCACCGGGCCGGAATGGGTGTGGGAGGAGTTGAGCATCAGGTGGGAGCGGTCGAGGTTGTATTGCTTGGCGGCGCGGGCGGCCACGGCGTCGGAGACGGCTCGGGGCAGGCCGATTAAGTCAGTGGTGACGATGACGATCTTCTGGCGGCCGTCGTCAAGGGCGAGCGCCTTGGCATAGATGGGGTGGGCGACGCCTTCGGAGGGCTTGGTGCGGGCGGCGTAGCCGGACATCCAGATGGGGACTGAGGGGGTGATGTCGATTTTGGCCGCGCCGGCACGTAATTGTTTCGGCTTGGCCTGAACAGGGATCACCAGGAGGAGGAGAGAAAGGAGGCGTAGCATGTTGTTATTCGATGAAGCCTAGTTTGCGGAGCGTTTGTTCGGGTTCGTGGTCGTCAAAGATAGGCAGCGCGGCCTTTTGGCGTCCGTTTTCGAGGAGAATGCCGTAGGGCGGGTCGCCGAAGGGGAAGGTCTTCTTGAGGAGCGCGAGATCGGAGGAGTTGGCGGCCCTGAGTTTGGTGTCGCGCATGAAGTCGGCGGCGAACTGTGGCTGGCGGGTCGCAATGCCGATGATGCGGGTGTCCTCTTTCCAGGTGTGTTTGGCCATCTGTTTGGCGGCGGCGTCGCAATGGCCGCATTCGGGATCATAGAAGAAGAGGAAGACTTTTCCGGCGGCGAGGGAGGTGGGCTTGCCATCAACGGTGATGAGGTCCGGGGCCTTGGTGCCGCTGTTCTGGGAAAGGGCGACGCCGTAAGAGGCGGCGCTGACGACGGCGATGCCGGCGAGGATCATCGCCGCGCCGCGGAGGGTTCCAGCGGGCTTCGACCAAAGACCCGCGAGGACGGCCAGCAGGAGCATCAGACCGTCGCCGATGAAGAAGCCGGGGCCGACGCTGCGTTTCAACCAGGGGAAACACCGGCATTCCTCACCGCGAAGTTCGTTGTAGAAATAGCCGATGTAGATCATGAAGGCCACGAGCATGAGTCCGGTGAGCAAGGCTCCCCAGCGGCGGAAGCGGGGGATGAGCAGGAGGATGGCGGAAAAGAGTTCGCCGGCGCCTAGCAGGACAGCGGCGGGCAGGCTGAGATCGCCGGGCACTTTGGCTTGCGCCAGCCGGGCGGAAGCGCCGAAGGGGTCCGTGGTTTTCCAGACACCGGCCACCAGAAAGAGCAGCGCCAGGAGGATGGCGCAGACGGTGGCAGTGATGGTTTTCCACGAAGGCAGATCCACAGGGGCCGCCAGACTTGGGTGTGCCATACTGTCTTGCATGATTTTTATTGTAGCCCTGCTCAGTGCGGCGGCGTGGGCGCAAACGGCTGACCTGATTGTCGAAAACGCCAATATTTACACGGTGAACCGGGCGCAGCCGAAGGCTTCGGCGATGGCGGTGAAGGACGGGAGGATCCTCGCCGTGGGCGGGGACATGGCGCGCTACCGGGGGGCGCGGACGCGGCGCATCGATGCCAGGGGCGCGACGATTGTGCCGGGGATGATCGACAGCCACGGACACATGGCCGGGCTCGGGGACAGCCTGGAGACGCTCGATTTGCGGGAGGCGAATTCGAGCGGGGAGGTGGCGCGGGCGGTGGAGCGTGCGGCAAGAACGAAGCCGAAGGGGGAGTGGATTCGCGGGCGGGCCTGGGACCAGACACGGTGGCCTGGCGGGGAGTTTCCGGATTCGGCGGAGCTTTCACGTGTTTCTCCGGAGCATCCGGTGTACCTGACGCGGGTAGACGGACATGCGGCGTGGGTGAACCGTAGGGCGCTCGAGATAGCGGATATCAACGCGTCCACGCAGGACCCGCCTGGCGGGCGCATTCTGCGGGACAAGCAAGGCAGGCCTACGGGGATTCTGATTGACCGGGCACAGGGACTGGTTTCGCGGAAGATTCCTCCGGCGGGGGTGGAACAGGTGAGGGCGCGAATTCTGCGGGCGGCCAAGGAGTGCGCCCGTCTCGGGTTGACGGGGGTGCATGACGCTGGAGTGAGCGAGCGCGAACTGACGGCGTATCACGTGCTGGCGGCGGGGGGCGAATTGCCGGTCCGCGTGTACGCCATGATCGGCGGGCCTGGACAGTTGTGGGAGGAATACCTGAAGAGAGGCCCGGAGTTGGGGGACTATCTGACCGTGCGCAGCATCAAACTGGTGGCGGACGGAGCGCTCGGCTCGCGGGGCGCGGCACTGAAGGAGCCGTATACGGATGAGCCGGGGAATCGGGGACTGCTTATTCTGAAGGAAGAGGATATCGAGCGGGTGGCAAAGCAGGCGGTAGCGCGCGGGTTTCAGGTGAACACGCACGCCATTGGGGACAGGGCCAACCGGGCGGTGCTGGATGCGTACGGCGCGGCGCTCGGCGGAGCCAATGACAGGCGCTTCCGCGTGGAGCACGCGCAGATTGTCTCGCTCGGGGATTTTCCGTTATTCCGGAAGTATTCCGTTATTGCGTCGATCCAGGCGACGCACGCTACCAGCGACATGCGATGGGCGGAGAAGCGCCTGGGACCGGCGCGCATCCAGGGGGCGTATGCTTGGCAGCGCTTTCGAAAGCTGGGAGTGCGGATCGCGAACGGCTCGGATTTTCCGGTGGAGTCTCCGGATCCGCTATGGGGTTTTTATGCGTCGGTGACGCGGCAGGACCATACGGGGATGCCTGCTGGAGGGTGGATGCCGGAGCAGAGGCTGAGCCCGGAGGAGGCGCTGGAAAGCTGGACCATCGGAGGGGCCTACGCGGCGTTCGAGGAGAAGACGAAGGGCACGCTCGAGCCAGGCAAGTTTGCGGATTTCGTGATGCTTTCGACGGACATCATGAAGATTCCGCCGGCGGAGATTTTGAAGACGCATGTGCGGATGACCGTGGTGGGCGGGCGCATCGTGTATCAGGAGAAACCGTGATCTTCTTGGCTCTGCTGCTGGCGGCTGCCGGTCCGGCTCCGTTTCGCTTTGAGCGCATTATGCGCGTGCCGGCGGCGGACTTCGAAGCGCTGCCGCTGGCGGTGAAGAACCGTCCGGCGACGGTGGAGTTGGAATACGAGATGCGGAAGGGCGGCGCGGGGGTACGGATCGCGGTGATGCCGGAGAGCGAGGTGAGCCGGTTCCGGGCGGGGCGGGATCCGGAAGAGATTGCATCGAGCACGTTTGAAAAGAACGGGCGGTTGAAGTGCTACGTGGCAACGCCTGGGGATTACGTGGTGGTGGTGGACAACCGGTTGGAGCCGAAGGCACAGGCTACGGTGGATGTGCGGGGAGTGGTGACGTACGCCTCCGAGCCGAAGGAAGCGCGGTATCTGTCTAGGGAGAGGAGGGCTGTGGTGATCACGCTGAGTTTGGGATTTTTCCTTGCGGTGGCGTGGTTCGCCGGGCGGAGGCTGTGGGGGATCGGGCTGGCGAGCGAGGAGCGGAAGCCGCCGCCGTATGTGTGAGGGGAACTAGCCGCTTTGATCAAGGAAGATGAAGTTTGAGTGAGTTGCGCCCAAGCGGGCGTTGCACCCAGGGTATTGCATCCAGGACAATCAACTATGTATCGATTTCCCTGGTCCGACCCTGGCGCTGACAGTGCCTGGACGCTACCAGGCTCAATCTCAAGCTGACACATTGCATCTATTGAGATGATTCCACTTCATCAGCGGGGCCATGCGCGCCCTCTCTTCCTTCGAAGCCGCGTGATCAAGCGGGGCCAGTCATGAGCGGTCAGCGTTCCTCGGCTCTAATAGATGAACTCCGGTCGGCATCATCAGAAAAGGATTGGGTCGAGTTCAAGTCCAACTATGCTGAGCCCGAGATGGTGGGTCGATTGGTTTCAGCGATGTCCAACGCTGCACGTCTTGCCGATAAGCCCTTTGCATATATTGTCTGGGGAATCCGCGACGGCGATCACGCGGTTGTTGGAACAACATTCAATCCAGGTTCGGAAAAACATCAACAGCAGCCCCTTGAGTTCTGGCTCGCTCAGCGTCTTAAGCCTAGTATCGCGTTCAGCTTTCGTGAAGTTGAGCACCCTAACCGACCTCAGCAGAGCTTTAACTTTAACCGGACTGACCGGAGCCGCACCACTGAATATTCGGCCTACTTCCGCTGCCGGAACCCTCCTATTTTGCAAGGCCCACCGGCACCAAAGGTTCCTCCCGTTTGGTCCCGTCCACGGGCGCAGAGCTTTTAAGTTTAAGGAACTCGCTCGCACAACGCAGCCTCGCCAGCCGGTGGATTCGCGAGTTCCTTCCTGTTCTGGCGGGCCCTGTGCGAGCTTTTGATCGGGTTTTGATTGGAAGCCCTCCGGGGTAGTTCGCGGTGACGGTAAATGCTTGATATGAAAGGGCAACTACCCTTCTTTTGACCTCCAACAAGTTTGACTGGGTTTTGATTCCCGAGCGGGATTCTCAAGAGTAAGAAGCGGCGGACATCGCCCGGCAGACACCTATGGCTGCTCGAAGAAGGCGCGCATGGAGGCAGCGGTGTGGGCGATGTCTTCATCCGAGTGCGCGGCGGAGAGGAAGGCGGCCTCGAATTGAGAGGGGGCGAGATAGACTCCGTGGTCGAGCATCCAGTGGAAGTATTTCGCGTAGCGGGCGGTGTCGGACTTTTTGGCGGTGTCCCAATCGGTGACGAGGGCACCGGTGAAGAACATGGTGAACATGGAGCCGACGCGGTTGACGGTGACTCCGGCGGGTGGGTTGGCGCAGAGGGCAGCGGCGCGGGATTCGAGTTGGGTGTAGACTTCGGGGTGCGCCTTGAGGTGGCGGAGCATGGCGAGGCCGGCGGCGACAGCCATGGGATTGCCGGATAGCGTTCCGGCCTGGTAGATGGGGCCGACGGGGGCGATGCGGGACATGATGTCCGCGCGTCCGCCATAGGCGGCAATGGGCAATCCGCCGCCGATGACTTTGCCGAAGGTGCTGAGATCGGGGTGGATGCCGTAGAGGGATTGAGCGCCGCCGAAGGCGACGCGGAAGCCGGTCATCACTTCGTCGAAGATAAGCAGGGCTCCGTGGCGAGCGGTGATGTCGCGGAGTGCCTGCAAGTAGCCGGGAAGGGGCGGCACGCAGCCCATGTTTCCGACGACGGGTTCGATGATGACGGCAGCGATCTGATCGCCGTGTTTTGCGAAGGCCTCTTCGACGGCCGTGATGCTGTTGAAGGGGAGGGCGATGGTGGTGGCGGCGAAACCGGCAGGGACGCCGACGGTATCGGTGATGGCGAGGGTGGCCATTCCGGAGCCGGCTTTGACGAGGAGGCTATCGACGTGGCCGTGGTAGCAGCCTTCGAATTTGATGGTGAGGTCGCGGCCCGTGAATCCGCGGGCGACGCGGAGGGCGCTCATGGTGGCTTCGGTGCCGGAGTTGACGAGGCGCACCATTTCCATGGAGGGGACGGCTTCGCGGATGAGTTCGGCGAGTTCCACCTCGCGTTCGGTGG
>JADLBD010000240.1 GCA_020847975.1 Bryobacterales bacterium
AGGTAGGACTCGAACCTACAACCCTTCGGTTAACAGCCGAATGCTCTACCATTGAGCTACTGAGGAGTACGTTCCTCATTACATCAGACAACCCCATCACCTGTCAAACTTTACGCCCACTCAACCCACTCTCAGCCCGAATCCTTTCACCACGCGATCGCCACTCAATTCCTGCTTGCCCTCAACCGCTCGCCTTCCCGGTCTTCAATGCCAGGGATGCCCAAGCTATTCCCGCAGCCGAAATTCAGTGGGGGAGCGACCGTGCCTTCTCGTTGCCATCCGGAGCCTGCGTTATCGCCAATTCCCTCGTCGCCAACCCCAAGACGTCCGCCGATGCGTTCATCCGAGCCTCCCCTGCCACTTGGAAAGACTCGTTGCTGCATCGCCGCCGGAACCGGGTCTCGATCCAAGGTCGCCGCCGCCCTGGCTCCACTCCCGCCGCACCGCGGCCACCCTTCCGCTCCTCCGGCATGCACCGCTGCCGAGCTACTTCGCTCTCGCCTCCTCCCCTTCAAGAGGGAGATATCAAGGAGCCGTTGCACAAATGATATATAGGGCGTAATCCACCGTCGTACTCGACGTATTGGAAATCACGAAGGTCCAAGTCGAATCCGTATCCGGATAGGTTTCGTGAATGTTGATCTGAGTCCGCTCGTTTCCAGACAAAGACGTGGTCAATTGGGCGCCTCCGGAGAGCACTTTCTTCCCGATGGGGCACGATAGCTGCCGTGCCGTCAACGCGCTGGCAACCAGCGTTTGGGTTGCGCTGAGCCGCACCCAGCCAGAAACTCCGTTCGCCCCGGTTGGTCCGGTTGGTCCAGTGGGGCCTACCGGGCCCACCGGTCCTATGGGACCCGTTGCCCCCGTAGCGCCGGTGGCTCCCACAGGTCCGGTAGCCCCCACAGGTCCCGTTGCTCCCGTCGGACCCATAGCCCCGGTAGCTCCAGTCGGTCCAATCGGTCCGATTGGTCCCGTCGCTCCAGTAGCGCCAGTGGGCCCGACCGGACCTGCTGCCCCTGTTGGACCGGCCGGCCCAATCGGACCTGTCGGTCCGGGAGGCCCCACCGTAGGCAGATCCGTATAATAGCCGTTGATATCGATGATCACGTTCGTCGGGTCTGACACATACACCGAGATCGCCCCACTTATGCCGGCCGGAACTACCGCCGCATTGGCGACAATCTTGCCCTCGAACGAATTCAGCGTCGAAACGTTGGGACGCGCCGGCCCTGTAGGCCACACCGTCAGATACTGCAGCGATCCCAAGGGAACCACAGTAATGTTCAACGAATAGGCGCGCGCGTTCGACGGGATTCCGCAATTGCTCTGCGGAATCGGAACCTCCCGTTGCTGCCCGCCGGCTAATGCCGGAGCACCAAATGCTCCGCTGAAACCGAAAATCGCATATTCCTGCCGGGTATCCATCACACGGCAGGGCGTCACCGCCACAAACGGCAACTGCCCCGAGATTGCTGCCTCGCGCTCACCCTTCGCCGCCCCCCCCGGCGTCGCCAGACCAGTAGAGCGGCGCAGGCCAGTTTGGCACATCTACCGTCTGCGCGCGAACAGAAGAACAGGCCAGCGCGATGGAAGCCCCAGCGAGGAGAGGACAGAGAAAATTTGCCATGGTCCGGTTAGTATACCGAAAGGTCATTGGCGGATTCCATCACTCGCCGGCCGGCCTCCAGTTGATGGCATTTACTAACACCTGTAAGTAACAGAATTTCATTTGGTAAGTCACTGCTTCAGATGGATGGGCCGCTCCTGCTCCGCGCAATCCGGAAGCGGAATCACGGAGTAGTAATTCATCCCGTACCGGAAGGCACGCCGTGGAGTTTCCAGGCAAACCTCCCCGCGCCGCGCCTCCACACGCCGCCACGTCCCGCGCGCCGAGACTTCTTCATCCAGCCGTGGAAAGACATCGCGCGTCAGCCTCCACACCATCCCAGCCGTCAGACACACCACGAATGCCACCGCCGCCGCCTGCCCGAACCGCCGCGCCAACACCCACGCCGCAGCGCCCGCTGCCGCACCCAACGGCAGTACATACCATCCATCGATGGAGCCAAGCGCGCGGCTGCTTCCCGCGGCCACTGCCAGAGGTATCGCGGGAGCGAGCGCCGGCACCATGCCCGCCAGCGCGGCGCTAACGGCCAATGTCCATTCCGGACGCCGTGCCTGCGCCAGCGCCATGCCAATCAGTGCGCACAGCGGCGGCAGCAGCGGCAGCATGTAGCCCGGCAGTTTGTTCAAGCTCGCCGAAAACACCATCAGCGCAAACAGCGCCCACACCCAGAGAAATCGCGTGAAAGGCTGGCTCGGCCTCCGCAGCAGCGCAAGCAGCGGCGTCCAGGGAAACAGCAGCCCAAGAATCACCGGAACGTAAAACCAAAACGGCTGCACATGCTGCAACTCCGGGGTGAAGAAGCGGCCGAAATGGTGCTTCCAGATGAAATCCACCAGAAAGGCTCTGCCGTTGGCGGCCACGCAGAGCGCATACCACGGTACGGCCACTGCCAGTGTCCCCGCGCCCAGACGCCACACCTCGAGCAGACGTTTACGCCCGAACCAGGCGACCGGCGCGGCCAGCACCAGCGGCACCAGTCCCTTCGCCAGCACCGCCACCCCCATCCAAAAACCCGCATGCCATAGCCTGTCAGGCTTGCCATCCTCCAGCCACTCCGCGCACAACAGCATCGCCGCCGTGAAGCAGGCCGTCATCGGAACGTCTGTCACAGCTACGTGACTGTAGACCAGCCATCCCGCGCACGTCGCGAGCATCGCCGCCGCCAACCCCGCCGCCTTGCCGCCGATACGCCTTCGCAGCAGCACGAAATATCCCGCCAAAAACGCAGCGCTCATCAGCGCTATGGGAAGGCGCACCGCCCAGCCTCCCGGCGCCCCCAATTTCATCGCCGCCGCCATCATCCAATACAGCAGCGCCGGCTTTTCAAACCACACCTCCCCCCACAACCTCGGTGTAATCCAATCGCCGCTGGTGGCCATCTCTCGAGCGATGGACGCGTAGCGCGGCTCATCCGCCCCCAGCAGACCAACGGAATCGAGCCCATGGAAGTACAACAGGTAGACAATCGGAAGGACGAGGAACACCCTCGCGAAACGCGGCACGCTCTCAAGTATAGCGGCCTCCGTATAATGGAGATAGTCATGTCCAAAACCTGGATGCTCCTGGCATCCCTGTTCTTTCCATTACTCGCCCGGGCCGCCGCCACTTGCGACTGCAACCCCGCGCAGCCAGAGACCATGCGCCCGCGGCAGTGCAGCCTCTGCGCCGAGGCGGAAAAACATTCCACTGAGGATGTGTTTTTTCTCAAGGACATCAATCCCCGCAAACCAAACCGCTGGCTCGCCCTTCCCCGTGAACACGCCCCGGGCCAGCACGATCTACACGATCTGCACCCGGCCGCGCGCATCCGGCTTTGGAAGGCTGCCATCGCCAAAGGCATTGAACTCTTCGGAGAAGGGAATTGGGGCGCCGCCTACAATGGTCCAAAGGTTCGCACACAGTGCCATGCCCACGTCCACATCGGAAGGTTCATCACCGTCGCCGAACTTGATTACGGCTTCATCGTCGTCAATCGTCCGGAGGAGATTCCGGCTCCTCCCCATGCCGGCATCTGGGTCCACCCGGTCGGCAAGAAACTCCACGTGCATACGGGAGAGCAAATCACGGAAACTGTTCTAGTGAGGTAAATGCATCGAATGAGCACCCTTGTTGAAATCGCCCCGCCGCCCACTGCGCAAAACGCGGTGATTCACCTTCATCCCCGCGACAACATCGCCATCGCGCGCGCATCGCTCCCGGCCGGTCAGGAAATTCAGGTGGATGGCCTTCGCCTCACCCTGCTCGACCAGGTCCCCATGGGCCACAAGGTTGCTCTCGAGGACATTCCTGCCGGCGGCCGTATTGTGCGCTACGGACAGGATATGGGCGCGGCCCGCACCAACATCAAAGCGGGCCGGTGGGTGCACACCCACAATGTCGCCTTTGAGGAACTCACCTTCGAATATGAGTTCCCCGCCAGCGAAGTTCCTTACCCTCCGCCCCCCGCGAGAATGCCCACCTTCCTCGGCTATCAGCGCGAGGACGGCCGCGCCGGCACCCGTAACTACATCGCCGTCGTAGCCGCCAGCAATTGCGCCGCTCACACCGCCGAACTCATCGCTGCCAGTTTCGCCGGGGAAACGCTGCCTGAAAACGTTGACGGTATCGTGGCCTTCCCTCACGGCGAAGGCTGCGGCCACTCCATCGGTCCGGACACCCAGCAGTTGCAGCGCACGCTCGCCGGCGTGCTGCATCACCCCAACGTCTCCAGCGCCATCATTCTCGGCCTCGGCTGCGAGGTGAACCAGATCGATCATTATCTCGGCAAGAACGCCCCCGACACGGACCGGTTGCGCGGATTCACGCTGCAATCGAGCGGCGGCACCCGCGCCACCGTCGATGTCACGCGCAAGGCCATCGCCGCCATGATCGAGCGCGCCCACGCCGAAAAGCGCGTCGAACTCCCCGGCTCCAAAATCGTCCTCGGCCTCAATTGCGGCGGCTCGGATTCCTTCTCTGGCATCACCGCCAACCCCGCCCTCGGCGTCTGCTCCGACATGCTCGCCGAAATCGGAGCCACCGCCGTGCTCGCCGAAACCACGGAAATCTTCGGCGCGGAGCACCTGCTCGTCAAACGCGCCCGCAACCGCGAGGTGGCCGAAAAGCTGCTCGACATTGTGCGCGGCTATAAGCAATACCTCAGCCGCTTCGGAGGCAGTTTCAACGACAATCCCTCGCCCGGCAACAAAGAGGGCGGTCTCACCAACATCCTCGAAAAGTCTCTTGGCGCTGTGGCTAAGGCGGGCTCCTCGCCGCTCATGCAGGTGGTGGACTACGCCGAACGCATCACCTCTCCCGGCTTCGTCATGATGAACACGCCCGGCTACGACCCGGTCTCCCTTACTGGACTCGCCGCCGGCGGCTGCAACCTCATCTGCTTCACCACCGGCCGCGGCTCCGCCATCGGCTTTCCAACCATCCCCGTCGTCAAAGTGGCTACGAACGTGCCCATGTACAACCGCATGCGCGACAACATGGACATCAATGCCGGCCGCATCGCCGAAGGCCAGGCCACTGTTGCCGAAGTGGGCCGCGAGATCTTCGAGATGCTCTTCCGCGTCGCCTCCGGTGACCGCACCTGTGCCGAACGCCTCGGCCACAAAGAATTTGTTCCCTGGCGCATCGGGCCGGTGATGTAATCTTGCAGGCCCACGAAACCTCATTCCGCGTCCGCTACGCCGAAACCGACCAGATGGGGGTGGTCTATTACGCCAACTACCTCGTCTGGATGGAAGTCGGCCGTGTCGAATTGTGCCGCTCCCTCGGCATTGAATATCGCGACATGGAGCGCGACGATGGCGTTCTGCTCACCGTCGCCGAAGCCAATTGCCGCTACCTTCAGCCGGCCCTCTACGATGAAGAGGTGATGGTGGAAACCTGGCTCGAGCAGGCTCATCCGAAGATGGTGAAGTTCGCTTACAAGATGCGCACCCGCGCCGCCAATCGACTGCTCGCCACCGGCTACACCAAGCACGTCTTCTGCAATCGCGAACTGAAACCCACGCGTCTGCCGGAAAAATACTGGCCGCATTTCGGCATCCGCAAGTAAACCTGCCTGGAACTTTCCCGTCCTTGGTAGCGCGGGCGAACTTGCCCCTAACCGCTACCAAAGGAGAAACAACCCGGATGCATCGTATATTTCTCGCCGCCATGTTCGCGTTCTCGAGCGCTCTGTTTGCCCAAGGCCCTCAGGCGCCACAGCAGCCCCAAGGGCCGCCGCCCATCGCCGAAGTAAAGGCTTTCCTGCAATTGAGTGATCCGCAAATCCAGCAACTCAGGGATCTGATAGGCAGCATGGCCGATACCAACCGCACGCGCAACCAGGAAATTGCCCACAAGCAGCAACAGCTCAATGACATGCTGCAACAAGGCAGCACCGACGCCAATGCCTTGGGCCGTCTGCTCATCGACATCCAGACACTCCGCAAACAAGCCGGGTCCACTGCGGAGAACTTCCGCATTCAGGCAGTCGCCTTGCTCGCCGATGCGCAAAAAACCAGGCTGAAGCAACTCGAGGACGCCGCCAAACTTGCGCCCGCCATTCAGCAGGCCATTTTTCTCAACCTGCTGGCTCCTCCGGCGCAGCCGCCGCAGGGCCCGCCCGCGCCAGGCGGCCCTCGGCCGAACCTGTTCTTCACCCAGCAGTAGACTGCGTCAGAATGTGCGTGCGTGTGCCTTGTCCACGTCGAAATCCGCGCCTTGCCCATGGCACACGCCGCACGATTCACCCAGCGTCGCGCTGGTCATCAGCGACGCGTGCGCCGATGCATCCTTCGCTGTATGGCACGCCGTGCACGCAGCCGCCGTCGGCGGAGTCGGATTCAGAAAATCCCGCGGATTGTTCACAGCGAGGCGCGCTTCCGGAAGCGGCGGGAAATCCGAAAGGTTCACGTGGCACTTTCCGCAATCTCGCAAGTCCGCCGGATAGCGCACATCGCTGAAGTCGTTCGGCCTTCCCCCGAAACCGTAAACCACGAACGGCGTCATCTGTCCTCCCGCCTCCGCGGTTTCCCCCGTATGCAGGCGGTGGATGAGCACCGGGAAGTTGATGGATTGCGCCGGAGCCTGATTTGCCGGACGCTGCGCGGCGTCGGTCGCATTGGGATTGTGACACAGCAGGCAATACTGCACGTTCTGTCGAATTCCGCCGTGCGCGGAAATCCGGTAATGACAGGTGTTGCAATCCTGCTGCACAATCTCTACCGGATGCCCAGCCACCGGCGTGCCGTCGACGGAGAATGGCAGAATCTGGTTGAAGCCCACGTCGCGCACCGTCCGCGCCAGCACGGTGTTCGCCAGCAGCGTGAAGTTCTTATATCCTTCAATGCCCACCGTGTACGTGCCGGTTGCGTTCGCCGGAATCACACTTTTGAAGGTGTAGGTGTAGGCGCCCGCCGCCCCAGCCGGAGCCGCGCCCTTCGCGCTCTCACTCACCACGCTCGCATAGTCGGATGCCGGCCCCGCCAGAACAAGATTCAATAAATCCATCTGGCTCGCGTCCACGGCATTCCCTGCATTGTCCGTGACCTTGAACTTCACCACCGGAGCCTTCCCCGCTGTTCCGCTGGCCTCGAGCAGTTGAAATCGCACGCCAGGCAGCAGCCCTGGCGTCCACTCGGGAACCACGTGCGCCCCGAGAATCGATGCATCCAGCGGCAACTCGCCCAGCGGAATGTGGCACTGTGAGCACTGGCTTTCCGTCACTGGAAGCCCGCCCGCGTGGTTCTCCCCGGTCCGGAAATTCACGTTGTCATGGCAGGCGCCGCATGCGCGCGGATTGGGTTGCGTCAACCACCAATTCGCGTTCGCCGGAGCAGGCTCGCCGTCTTGACCCGGATCAGCGGCGGCGTTCATCCCGATGACGGTGGCGCCCGCCGGCCCGGACGTCGGATCCCCGGTCCCTGGAAAGACCGGCGCCGCGGTCGAGTCCCCATTGTCCGACCCTCCTGTGATAGCGCCGTTTGCATCCACATGGAGAGGCGCCGGTGGTAGCCCCGCCGCCGCACCGGCGGTCCCCACCGTTTCCTTTCGCGGGTAGGCGCCCGCAACATGGCACATCTGGCAATTCCGTGCATCGGCCGGAAACACCACCGTCGAAAAGTCGTTCACGCTCTGCTGGAATCCGATGATCTGGTAGGGCTTGCCGGCCTGCACGCTGGGCAGGCTCGATCCATCGTGAATCTTGTGGATCATCACCTCGAAGTCGATGCTGTTCCCTGTGTCCGGATCAATCGTGTCCACTCCCTGTCCGCCCGGATTGTGGCAGGTAACGCATAGCGGTACCAGCCGCCGCGACCCGCCGTGCGCCGAAAGTGGATTGTGGCACCGGTTGCAGCTTGCCGTTGCGATCACGTCATGCGTGTCCACAACCGGCGATCCATCCGGCCGGAATGTGAACACGTCATCCGCCGAATTCGTGCCGAGGTCGAACTCGCTCAGGTTACGCGACGCCCACATTCCAATTCGCACCGTCTGCGAGTTGTCGAATCCCGATGGCAGCCTGGTTTGGAAAGTGTAGGTGTAGGCATCTCCGTTCGCCGCCGCCACCCCGCTGTCCGCCGCGGGTTGATTCGCGCTGTTCCCGGTGATGGGGCTTTTCTGCGTCCGCGTGGTCAACGTCAGCCAGTCGCGCCCACCCTTGGGAATGTAGGCGGCGACAAAACTCGTCGTCACGGCGCCCGGTGTCGCCACGCCTTTGACATCCAGCGGCTGTCCCTTCGGATCCGTGACGCGAAAGTTCACGCGGATCACTCCGTCCGTCCCGGCCGCGGCGCCTGTGATCTTGACCGCCAGCCCCGGCCGGACAAAATTTACCAGGTTCCGATCGGCGTAGAACGCCTTATCGTGAGAATGGAAAATGCGCCCGCTCGATGCGCTCAGCAGCGCCGCTGCCACCAAAAGGGCAAACGCAGGTCCCTTCATTCAGGCCCCCTTTAGCTTGCGGTTTTGCATCCCGGCAGGCGCCGGGCACAAGACCGCCATCACGCTGACTCGGCCAGGGGCCTGGTTGTTTCTCTGTTGCCCGAAAAATTCCGCCCCACCCCGGATTTGATATACTTATGAGTTCATGGCAGCCTTCGTCCCGCACCATCCCCACCATCACCGCGGTGCTCGTGTGCGGCGACGGGCTGGGTTCTAATCAGTGAACCGGTAACTTCTCGAAGTTCAGCTAGCCCGCCGCGGTTCCGGCGGGCTTTCTATTGGTACACGCAACATGGATTTGGATTTTTCAAAATTGGATGGCTTGATCCCGGCAGTGATTCAGGATCATCTTTCGGGCCGCGTTCTCATGGTCGGCTTTATGAACGAGGAGGCATGGAAGAAAACCGTCGAAACCGGCTTCGCCACCTTCTATAGCCGTTCCCGCTCCAAGCTCTGGCTCAAGGGGGAAAGCTCCGGCCATCGCCTGGTGGTCAAGGAAGTCACCACTGATTGCGACAACGATTCGGTCGTCATCAAGGTGGAGGCCCTCGGTCCCGGCGTCTGCCACAACGGCTACGAAAGCTGCTTCTACCGCAAACTCGAAAATGGACATTGGGCCGTCACCGACACGCGCACCTTTGATCCCGGCAAAGTATACGGAGGCTGACGTTTTGAAACTGAAGTTAGGAATTCCCAAGGGCAGTCTGGAGAACGCAACCATCGATCTCTTCCGCCGGGCCGGCTTTAACATTACCACCTCGAGCCGGTCCTACTTCCCTGCCATCGACGATCCCGAAATCGAGTGCATGCTCATCCGCGCCCAGGAAATGGCCCGCTACGTCGAGGACGGCATCCTCGACGCCGGACTCACCGGCCGCGATTGGGTCGAGGAGAACGAGGCCAGCGTAGTGAATGTCGCCGACCTCATTTACGCCAAGCAGAGTTTCGGCAAGGTTCGCTGGGTCCTCGCCGCCCCCGAATCGTCACCCTTCCAGAAAGTGACCGACCTTCAGGGCAAAACCATCGCCACCGAACTGGTGGGAGCCACTCGCCGCTATCTTGCCAAACACGGTGTTACCGCCAAGGTCGAATTCTCCTGGGGAGCCACCGAGGTCAAACCGCCGGTTCTCGCCGACGCCATCGTCGAAGTCACCGAAACCGGCTCCTCTCTGCGCGCCAACAAACTGCGCATCCTCGATGTCGTCATGGAGTCGAACACGCAACTGGTGGCCAACAAAGAGTCCTGGGAAGAGGAGTGGAAGCGGTACAAGCTCGAAGACATCCGCATGCTGCTCGACGGCGCCATCAACGCGCTCGGCAAGGTCGGCCTCATGCTGAACGTCCACAAGAACGACCTCCAGCCCGTTCTCGCCGTGCTGCCCGCATTAAAGCGTCCCACCATCTCCCATTTGAGTGAGGACGATTGGCTGGCGGTAAATACCATCCTCGAGGAAGCCACAGTGCGCACCATCATTCCCCGCCTGAAAAAAGCCGGGGCGCAGGGAATCGTGGAATATCCCCTCAACAAGATTGTGATGTAGCCATGATCCGGATTCTCGAAGCCAACCAAACCGGCAAACTTCTCCAGCGCCGCGCCGCGCGGCTGGAAGAAGCCGAAGCCACCGTACGCCCCATTCTCGAAGCCGTACGCAAACGCGGCGACAAAGCCCTCGTCGAGTACGCCAAGAAGTTCGATGATCTCCGGGGCTCCAGCGTGAAAGTCTCTGAGGAGCAGTTGGACCAGGCCGCCGCGGAACTCGACCCCGAATTCCGGCACGCCGTCAAAACCGCCTCCGCTAACATTCGCGGCTACGCCAGGCTTCAGTTGCCAAGACCCTTCCGCAAAGCGCTCGCCCCGGGCATCCGCCTCGGGCAAATCCTTCGTCCGCTCGATTGCGTGGCCGCCTACATTCCTTCCGGGCGCTACCCGCTGCCCAGCACGCTGATGATGACGGTGATTCCGGCGCAGGTTGCCGGCGTGCCGAATATCGCCGTCGCCTCCCCCCGCCCGAACCGCGAGATCTATGGCACTGCCGCCATGCTCGAGGTCAACCAGGTGTTCCAGATGGGCGGCGCCCATGCCATCGCCGCCTTTGCCTTCGGCACCAGGACCGTGCCTAAAGCCGACCGCATCGTCGGCCCAGGCAACATCTATGTCGCGGCGGCGAAAAAGCTCCTCGCCGGCGAAGTGGGCATTGACTTCGTCGCCGGACCCACGGAAATCCTCATCATTTCGCACGAGGGCGACCCGCGCTGGCTCGCCGCCGACATGCTGGCCCAAGCCGAGCACGATGTCGACGCCGCCGCCATCCTCCTCACCCCTTCGCGCCGCCTTGCGCAGGTGGTGGCCCTCGAAATCGAAAAGCAGCTCAACGACCTCTCCACTGCCAGGGTCGCCCGCAAAGCCATCGACAAGAACAGCGCCATCATCATCGTCAGCTCCATGGAGCATGCCGTGGAACTCTCCAACGAATTCGCCCCCGAACACCTCAGCATTCCCGAAATGCGCCTTCTCGACATGGTGAAACACGCCGGCAGCGTCTTCGTCGGCCCCAACAGCCCCGAGGCCGCCGGCGATTATGCAGCCGGCCCCAATCACGTTCTGCCCACCAGCGGCGCGGCCCGCCTTCGCGGAGGACTCACCGCCGCCGATTTCGTCAAGGTCATCTCCGTCCAGGAACTGAACGGCGAGGCGCTCCGCCGTCTCGGCCCCTCCATCACTACGCTGGCCCGCGCCGAGGGTCTCGAAGCCCACGCCCGCAGTGTCGAGGTGCGCCTTGGCAAGTGACGTCTCGACACAACTCCGGCCGCGGGAAGCCGTGCTGCGCATGGCGCCCTATTCGCCGCCCACCGGCGGACGCGCGGGAAAGCTGCGGCTCGACTTCAACGAAAATACCGTCGGCTGCTCTCCGCGAGTGCTCGAATACCTCAAGGAACGGCTCAACCGGAACATCTTCTCCGTCTACCCGGAATACGCCGAAACGCGCGAGGCGCTTTCCCGCTTCTTCGCCGTCGAAGAGCCGCAACTCGTGCTCACCAACGGCACCGATGAAGCCATCCAGGTGCTGGTGAATACCTACGTCGATGACAACGATGATGTGCTGGTGCTTCACCCCTCCTACGCCATGTACCGCTTCTACGCCGAAGTTGCCGGCGCCGCCGTCCGCGAGCTTCCCTACCGCAAACAGGATCTCGCGTTCCCCCTCGAGGAACTGCTCGAGGCGATTCATCCCGCCACCCGCGCCATCCTGATTGCCAATCCCAACAACCCCACCGGGACGGGCATCGGCCTTGCGGAAATCCGCCGCATCCTCGACCGCGCGCCCCATGCCGCCGTCCTCATCGACGAAGCCTACTTCGAGTTCGCCGGCGTCACCGCCCTCCCGCTCCTTGCCGAATATCCGAACCTCTTCGTCAGCCGCACGTTTTCAAAAGCCTTCGGCATGGCCGCCATGCGTTTCGGCTGCCTGCTCACGCAAGCGGCGAATGCCGCCTATCTGCGCAAGGCGCAATCGCCCTACAGCGTGAACCTGCTTGCCGCCATTGCCGCCCGCGCCGCCATCGAGGACACCGCTTACGTCTCCCATTACGTCGCTGAAGTGCTGGCCGCGCGCGAGATGATCTACGCCGGCTTGACCAGACTCGGCATCCCTTTCTATCCGAGCCAGGCCAATTTCGTCCTCTTCCACGCCGGCGCCCGCGCCATCGAAATCCGCGACAAACTCCGCGCCATGGACGTCCTCGTGCGCGACCGCAGCTACGAAATCGAAGGCTGCGTCCGCGTCACCGCCGGCACGCGCGCCCAGACTCAACGCTTCCTCGATTGTCTGGAGCAGATATGGTGATGGCACGCGCACTGATCGTTTTCGACATGGACGGGGTGCTTGTCGAGGTGACCGAGTCCTATCGGGAAACCATCCGCCGCACGGTGGAGCATTTCACCGGCAAGCCGGTTACCTGCGACATGATCCAGGCGTACAAGAATGCCGGCGGCTGGAACAACGATTGGGCCCTTTCCCAACGCATGGCCGCCGACCTCGGCGTGGACCTCGAGTATCAAACCGTAGTAGATCACTTCCAGAAGCTCTTCCTTGGCAACGGTTCCGACGGCATGATCCTGCGTGAGAAATGGATCGGCGGCGAAGGACTCTTCGAACGCCTGTCCCACAGCTTCGACCTTGCCATCTACACCGGCCGCCCGCGCTATGAAGCCGGCCTCACGCTGAACCGCTTCGCCCCGAGCGTCATTTTCGATCCCTACATGACGGCGGACGATGTCCTTCGCGGCAAGCCTCACCCCGAAGGCCTCGAGAAAATCCGGCGGCAGCGGCCCGGCCAGCCCATCTGGTACATCGGCGACACCGTGGATGACGCCCGCTGCGCCCGCGCCGCCGGCGTTCCCTTTCTAGGCGTCGCCAGCCAGGCCCACTCGACGCGCGCCGAACTCCTCGCGCTTTTCCAGGCCGAAAACGCCGTCGCCGTCCTCGACGACATCAATCAACTGGAGGCCTTCTTTGCGAACCGCTAAGCTCGAGCGCAACACCAGGGAAACTCAGATCAAGGCAGCCCTCAAGATCGAGGGCAAGGGACGCTACGACATCCGCACCGGCGTCCGCTTCCTCGATCACATGCTGGAGTTGTTCACGAAACACGGCGGCTTCGACCTTACGCTCCACGCCACCGGCGACCTCGACGTTGATCAGCACCACACCGTCGAAGACTGCGGCATTGTGCTCGGCCAGCTATTCTCGAAGGCCCTTGGGGACCGTAAGGGGATCAACCGCGCCGGTTATTTCGTGCTCCCCATGGACGAAACGCTTGCGGTCGTAGCCGTCGATCTCGGCGGGCGTCCCGCGCTCGTCTACCGCGACGGCGTCAAGGTGCGGCTGGTCGGCGATCTCCAGGCGGAACTCGTTCACGACTTTTTCGACGGCTTCGTCAACAACTGCGGCGCCAACCTCCACGCCAAAGTTCTCCTCGGCCGCTCCAGCCACCATAAGATTGAAGCCATCTACAAGTGTTTTGCCCGCGCCATGAAGTATGCCTGCTCCACGGACCAGCGGTTGAAGGACCAACTGCCATCCACCAAGGGACTGCTATGATCG
>JADLBD010000241.1 GCA_020847975.1 Bryobacterales bacterium
ATGTTCTGGACCGTCCGAGGTGCGAATTCAATCATCGCCCTCCGCTGTTGTCATCTCAACGGCCGGTTCGAGGACTATTGGGAGGCCCGCCGGGCGGCCTGACTTCCACTTTTATGTCGCACACCCGTGCGCTGTAGTACCAACGGCGGGCCGCGAAGCGCTACCGCATGAATCTGATAACATGCCTCACGTACGTTATGCGAATGTTGATGCTTGCACTGATAGCGGCCCTGACGCCGGCGGCGGCGGCTTTTCGGGCCGCGGCGGTGAAGGTGGATATCACGCCATCCACTCCGAAATGGCTGATCGGCTATGCCGACCGCCAATCGACGGGGGTCCATGACCGCATCTTTCACCGGATTGTGGCGATGGACGACGGGCGGACGCGGTTCGTGCTGGTGTCCACCGACGTGTGTATATTTTCGCCGGCAGTATATGAGGACGCGGCGCGGCGGATACAAAAGGATACGGGCATCCCGGCTCTGAACTTCTGGTGGAGCGTGACGCACACGCATTCGGCGCCGGAAGTGGGGCCGCCAGGCATTTATAAGGTCCTGTTGAAGGGCCGCTCGGGCCACGCCGCGGATGAAGAGTACACCGAGACGACGCTGCGCCAACTGGTGGACGGAGTGAAGGAAGCCCTCGGGAAACTGGAGCCGGCGCGCGTGGCGATAGGGACGGGCATGTCCTTCGCCAATATCAACCGGCGGGCGCGGGACGTGGATGGAAAGATTTCGCTCGGGTTGAATCCGGATGGGCCGGTGGACCGGCAGATCGGGCTCATTCGCCTGGAACGCGCCAACGGCACGCCCATCGCGTTGATTGCGAACTACTCGATGCACGGCACGGTAATGAGCGGCAAGTGGGTGGAAATCAGTGGCGATGCGCCGGGCATCGTTGCCGGATATGTGGAAGAGAAGACCGGAGCCCCAATGCTGTACATCAATGGCGCGGCGGGGAACATTGCGCCCATTTACAGCGTGTATCCGGATCCTAAGAGCGGGCACCTCACGCAGTTCAACGTCATGCTGGGCGACCGGATTCTGGCGGCGAACCGCGGACTGGCGGCAGGCACTGGAGATGTGGCGCTGTGGGCCGGTGAGAAGTGGGTGGAAACGCCCCGCAGGAAAGGCCTCGATTGGACGGAGGAGTTGAGCAGCTATGCGCGTGTGAGTTCGGACGGGTCGCCTCTGGTGCGGCTGCCATTGCGGTTCTGGCGGATCAATGGAACGGCCATCTGGAGCGCGCCGGTGGAAATGTTCTGCGAGATCTCGATGGAGGTGCGCGACCGGTCACCGTTCGCCAACACCTTCTATTTCGGCTATACGAACGGGTGGATCGGCTATCTGCCGACGAAGGAGGGCTTCGCCGAAGGCGGATATGAGCCGGCCACGAGCGTGTTCAGCGACCGTGTGCAGCAGGATGTGACCGAGAGCGTCGTCACGTACCTGCAGGGCATGCCTCGGTAGGCGTTAGCGGTAGGGAATCCACACCTGCATCGGCGTTGGTTCGCGATTGGCGAACGTGTAGTACGGAATGAGAGTGAGTGCGCCGGACTTGCCCGCCTCCGCCGGCGTGAACAGGCGATAGAGCGGTTCGGTTGCGGATGGCGCGGCCGCCGCCGTGCCTTTGTGGCGCAGGAGCATGATGCCGCCGAGCAGATCGGCGCGCCACTCGGATTCGAACTTGCCTGCGGCGTCGATCGTCCAGTCGAACATGGCCACTCCAGCGGGCTGGTCGATACCTTCCATGCAGTAGACGAGCGGTCCGCGCTCGACGGCGACTTTGCCGAGGTTCTCCCGCACTCGCGGGTTGGCGGCGGTGAGGCGGGGAGTGACGTCCAGACGCAGCAGGACGCGATCCGCGGGCTTCCAGGTGCGGCGCAGGGGGAAATACGCGCCGGCGGTCACTCCGGACACCGGGGCGCCGTTGACGCTGATCTCGGCTTTGCGCGCCCAGGCGGGGATGCGCAGAAAGAGAGTGAATTCCCGAGGCTTGGCCGGCTCGACTCTGAGTTCCACCGCCCCCTCCCACGGATAGCGCGTGGATTGGGCCACCTGTAGCCGCGAGCCGTCTTCGAGGCGCCAGCGCAATTCTGAGTTGTGGTAAAGGTGCACGTACAATCCGTCTTTCGATGTGCTGTAGAAGTAGCCGGGGAGGGACCCGAGAAGACGCTGCAGGTTCGGCGGGCAGCACGTGGTGTCGTACCAGGGATTTCGGATCTTGTCCTCCGGATTGCCCACCAGTTCGAGCGGATTGCGGTAGCAGTAGAGGTTGCCGCCGAGAGATAAGCCGCTGTTGGCGCCGTTGTAGAGCGCGCGCTCGAGTACATCCATGTAGGGGGCGGCAGCCGTGGCTTGCAGCATGCGCCAATCCCAGAAGATGTTGCCGATGGCGGCGCAGCTTTCGGTGTAGGCCTGCTGGTTGGGCAACTCGTACGGTTCGCCGAAGGCTTCTCCGGAGGCGCGGGAGCCGACGCCGCCGGTGAGATACATCTTGCGCCGGACCATGTCCTGCCAGAGGGTTTCGAGAGTGCGGAAATAACGCTCGTCTCCGGTTTCCAGGTAGTAGTCGGCGGCGCCGGAGGAGGCGTACATGGCGCGGACGGCGTGGCCTTCCAGCCGTGTGCGCGTGTAGAACGGCCTGCCGCTGAACAGGTAAGTGAGGTCGCGCGGGGCAATGTGGTTGCGCGGGTCGCCGCCGAGCAGATAGCCGGCAAAGTCGAGATAGCGGCGGTCCGCGGTGGTGCGGTAGAGTTCGACGAGCGCAAGCTCGAATTCGGGATGCCCGGTGAAGATGGGCTTCTTGTCAGGGCCGAAGTTGCGCAGGAGATACTCCACCATGCGGATGCCGGAGTCGAGGAGTTTGCGCTCGCCGGTGGCGCGCTGCCAGGCGATGCCCGCTTGCAGCATGTGGCCGAGGCAATAGAGTTCGTGGCCGCCGCGCATGTTCTGGTGGCGCTCGGCAAGGTTCTCGCGGGAGTAGTACGTGTTCAGATAACCGCTGGCCTCCTGCGCGCCGACGATATCGTCGATGACGGCTTCGGCCGCGGCGCGGAGCTTCGGCTGCGGACCGCTCTGCAAGGTGAAGGCAATGGCCTCGAGCCACTTGTACACATCGGAGTCCGTGAAGAGGGGGCCGCGGCGGGCGACGTCCTTCTTTCCGGAGATGCGCCGGAAGTTGTCGAGGATGCCCTTCTGCTCGAACAGTTCGAGCAGGGTGGGAAGGCTGACCTCGACATTCACTTTGCGGCGCGGCGCCCAGAAGCCCTCGCCGAGCGTGACAGCGGAGACGGGAACGCCGTGGAGCACAGCCTTCGGGGAGTGGGCCGTATCGAGAACGGGGCGCGCGTCGTCAGCGGCGAGAGGGATGCGGAACAGAAGAACAATGGCAATTAAGAATCTCAACGGGGACCTCCATGTTTCAGGATTGCGCAAAATGGCCGGAACGGGGGCGGCGCGTGTCATGCTGGTGATATGCCACAACCTGTCTATGACATGGCGCTGGATGTGTCCGCCGCGATCGGGATGGACGTTCATTACCTGCGGCGCCCCGTGAAGGACCGGCAATATTTCACGGGAATCGAGGTGGCGATCACGGTGGCCACGGGCCTGGTGGGCGCGTTTGCCTACGGCGTCCTGAAAGGCGTGACGGAGAGCCTGGGCAAGGATGTGGGAAAGGACTTGGGACAGCGCCTGATCGAACTGCGGAACGGAGCCCGCGAGTTGGATCAGGATAGGGCGGACCTGCTGATGCCGGCGCTGCGCGTGATCCAGCAGGAGCTGGATCAGGTGATCGGCGGCGAAACGTTCACAACCCTGCCGCGGCATCTTTCCACTTCCCAGGCGTCGCAGGTGAAGAACCTGGCGCGGGCGGAGGTGGAAGGGTTCCTGACGGATGCCGGGATGCCGTGGGAACGGGCGCAGGCGCTGGCGGCGAAGTTGAGCGAACAGTTGTCGCGTGAACTCGGGCTGGAGAGTTGAAGATGGCGGACACATCGGATGAACTGAACAGCCGCATGGGCGATTTGATGCGCCTGATTGGGGCGCTGGCGGCGCTGGATCCGCTCGAGGCGGAGACCAACGCGAGGAATGCGGGAGCGCTGCGAAAGCTGATCGAGCGCGGCCGCGGCGCGCTGCGGTTCACAACGCCCGAAGGCGCCGTGTATCTCGTGCTGGAGCACGGCACGCGCTACACCACAAAGGAGCGGCCCTCGATGGACGAGGTCGAGATCGAGGATGTCAGCGGCGAGGGACTGAAGCCGTTGTTGTGGCCGGCGGCGCTGGCTCACGCCTCGTGGATCCGCGATCACGCGCCGAAACTGCTCGACAAATCGGGGCTGCTCGATGCCCTGCGGAGCCTGTCGCGCTACTATGACGCGGACCGTGTGCGTCCGCGGGAGGCGGTGGAGGGGAGCCTCGATGAGACCGCGATCCGGCTGCTCTCGCAGGCGCCGCCGCCGCGCGATCCGGGACGCGCGCCGGATTCGGAGATTCTCGACTACGCGTGGAAACTCGAGGACCGGCTGAGCCTCGGGTATGGGAGCTTTCTGCTGCCCGGTTACTATGTGGCGCGTCAGTTGTCCGCGCTGGCCCTGTTTCACACCTGCCCGTACAACCTCTCTTCGCTGTACCGTCTAAGCCTCGAAGCGGTGGCTCCGGTGGCGGAAAAAGGGAAAAAGAAGCGGACGGCGGTGATTCCGTCGCTCGACCCGTCATTCTATCTGGACCACTCTTACCTCGAGGGTGAGCCGGTTCAGGAGTGGGTACTGCGCGCCGCAAGTGGGATGCGGGCGCGCGGCGAGGGCCGGTTGCGGCGGGCGAAGGAGAGCGCGACCATGGGCGCGTTTCTCGCCTACGTGCAGGGGGCGCTGGTGTACTTTCTGGCGGCGGCAATCCTCTACCGGAAGGCCGGGGCGGAACGGGAGTGGGCTGTGATGGAAGAGCACCGCGTCGTGCTCGGCAACTCGCTGCTCGAGAACGCGCACGCCTGCGGAGGCTCGCCGCGGTTTTCCAAGCTGGGTGACTTCGCGCGCTGGATGGATCACCTCGAAACGCTCGAGGAGGCGGAGGCGAAGCGCGAGGTGTACGAGATGGAGATGCAGGTTCGCATCCCGCTGCTGCTGCGCCACACGGCGCTGGCGATTCTCGAGTTGCGGCGGGCTCCGGAGCGGATCGAGGCGGCACGGCGGCTCGAGGGGATTGCGGCGCGGCTCGACGCGGAACTGGCGAAGGAAGACGTGCTCGCCGGCGAGCCGAATTTCCTCGGGCTGGTGTATCTCGAACTGTCGAAGGCCGCGCAGGCCGCGGGGAATGACGAGCAGGCGCGGGTCTTCGAAGAGAAGGCCACGGCGGCGGCGGAAGCCCTACGTTAGGTCGAACTCCAGGCGGGTGACGGAGGCCGGAGCGAAAGAGTAGAGGTAAGGATCGCTGGCGGGGGAGAGCTTCTTTTCCACCGGCTCGAGGGCGTTGGGGTGATCGAAGGAATTGTGGGCGTGGATGTCTACCGAGGTGAGGATGGTTGCGGAGACAGGCGCGAGACGGCGGCCGCGAACGTGGATCTCGGTTTCTATAGCATTCTGTTCATCAGCGTTGACAACGCTGAGCACGAGGCGGGAGCCGTGGAGCGAACAGGAGCCGGATAGACTGGTGAGCCCGTGAGCCGATTCGGGCTTGAGCCGCGGAGTGAGGAATTCCGTGCGCAGGGACATGCCGCCCTGATGCGCGGCGTACATCTCGAAGACGTGAAAGACAGGAGTGACGGTGAACTTGTCTTCATGGGCGACGAAGGAGGTGTGGATGTTGTTCACGAGTTGGGCGGCGTTGGCCATGGCGACTTTGCCGGCGTGGCGGTTGAAGATGTCGAGAGTGAGGCCGGAGACGAGCGCATCGCGAAGCGTGGGGAAGTATCCGAACAGGTAGCCGGGAGCGATGCCCGCTGTTTTGTGCCAGGCGCCCCATTCGTCCACGATTAGCTTGACGTGATGTTCGGTGTCGATCTCACCCATGATCTGCCAGTGGTTGCGGATCAACTCCTCCATGCGCGTGGCCTTGAACAGGAGGGCATACCAGTCATCGGCGGTGAAATCGATGGCATCGCCTTTGCCGCTAGTGCCGCAGTAGTAGTGGAGAGCCGTGCCGTAGAGGGTCCGGAGGGGACCTTTGCTCTTTTCGGTGAGTTTCGAGAAGAAGGAACGGGTCCAGGCGTAGTCGGCGACGTTGGGGCCGGAGGCGATGAAGGAGAGCGGGACGCCGAAGCGCGGGACCCATTCGACGAAACGGCGGTACTCGATGGCGTACTCGTCGCCGGTGAAGTTGCCGCCGCAGCCCCAGCTTTCGTTGCCGACGCCCCAGAAGCGCACCGGGAAGGGGTCGCGATCCCCGCCGGCGGCGCGAAGATCACCGAGAGTAGTGGCGCCGGCCGGGGAGTTGCAGTATTCGATCCACTCGTAGAAGTCGATCGGCTTGAGGCTGCGGAGGTTGGCCGCGAGGTAGGGCTCGGCGCCAACAAGTTTGCAGAAGCGGACGAACTCGTTCGTGCCGAAGTGATTGGGGTCGTACTTGAAGGGGCCGTCGGGGGCCTTGGAGAGGTATTCGGTGTTGGCCCAGAAGTTGGTGCGGCGCGGCCGGGCGGAGCGGGGACCGACGCCGTCGCGCCAGTTGTAGCTATCGGCGAAACAGCCGCCGGGCCAGCGGATGACGGAAGGCTTCAGGCGTTTCAGATTGTCGGTGAGGGCCTTGCGAATGCCGCCGGTGTTGGGGATGGAGGAGTTCTCGCCCACCCAGATGCCGTCGTAGATGCAGCCGCCGAGGTGCTCAGTGAAGTGGCCGTAGATATCGGGCGAGATTTTCCCGATGGGTTCATCGGCGAGGATCTCGATGCGGGCCGCGGCTGCGCTGGAGGCGCGCGGGGCGAGCAGGCCGAGGCTCGCCGCCATCCACTGTCTTCTGTGGATCTCGCTCGCACAACGGAGCCTCGCCGGCTGGTGGATTCGCGAGTTCGTTTCACTGCCGGAGGGCCGGCTGGCCCTGTGCGAGCTACTGTGCAGGCTCATGAGATTCATTATGCTCCTGATGGCGAGGTGGGTTAAGTTTGAGTTGTGACGCCCGCCGTTGTTGAGAAAATAGACACGCTTCCGCTGCTGTCGCGCACGCCGCTCGAATGGGCGCGCGGAGTACTTTCCTACCCGATGGAACTGCTGATCGACCACGCGTTCCTCGAGAGGAAGGCGGCGAACAACGCGCTCGAGCTGCTCACCAAGTGGCCCGGCGACTGGGTGCCGGGGTGGGTGGAGACGATGACCGGCGTGGCCCGGGATGAAGCGGCGCACCTGGCGCAGGTGACGCGCATGGTAGTGCGGCGGGGCGGCCGGCTGCGCCGCGTGCACAAGAACCCCTATGCGAACGCGCTGCGGCTGCTCGTGCGCAAGGGCCAAGCCGCGGAGGCGCTGGACCGGCTGTTCGTATCGGCGCTGATCGAGGCACGGTCCTGCGAACGGTTTGCCGTGCTGGCGGAGGCGGCGGAGGACGAGGAACTGGCGGGTTTCTATCGAGCGCTGTTCACTTCCGAGTTCGGCCACTACAAGGTGTTTCTGAAGCTGGCCTATAAAGTGGCCAAGAAGGTGGCGGTGGACGCGCGGTGGAGCGAGATGCTCGCGGCCGAGGCGCGGATCTTGGCCGAACAACCGCCCGGGCCGCGAATCCATTCCGGGGTGGGCGGAGTGGGCGGTCAAACCACGTAGGGCTTGCGGTATTCGGGACGCGTAATCATCTTGTTCGCTTCGGCGTCGTTGGCGAAGCGGGGTCCGGGGGTGAGGTTCAGTTTGTGCCCGGTGCGATAGCTGATGTTGGCGAGGTGGCACAGGGAAGCGCTGAGATAGGCGTTGGCGATCTCGTCGTGGAGTTCCTTGTAATTGCGGGAATGGCAGGCGGCGAGGAAGTTCTCCATGTGGAGGCGGGTGGTGTCACCGCCGGGGCCGCGCTCGCCATAGTCTTCCATGATGAGTTCGCTCCCTTCGCCTTTGAACGCCTGCACGCCCTGGTCATCCATGACCATCCAGCCATCAGTGCCGTAGAAGAGATTGCCGACCATGACGTTGAGGGGCATTTTCGGAGTCTTCACGGCGGTCTCCGGCTCACCGCGGCGGCGACGGTGCGCGGGGATGCCTTCGCCCCCGGTGAGGAGTCCGCGAACTTCGAAGACGATCTCGCGCCCGCCGTAATCAAAGCTGGCGAGCTGGGTGTTGGGGGTTTCCTGATCGTCGGTGTAGGCGTACTTGCCGCCGCTCGAGACAGCGGACTTGGGCCATTCGGGATCCCCGAGTCCCCAGCGGCAGATGCCGATCTGGTGGACGCCCTGGTTGCCGATGTCGCCGTTGCCCGTGTCCCAGAACCAATGCCAGTTGTACTTGAAGCGGAGTTCGTTGAAGGGGCGCATGGGGGCGGGGCCGAGGAAGAGATCCCAATTGACTCCGGGAGGGGTGGGGCTATCCGGCTTGTGGCCGATGGAGACGCGGCGCTTGAAGCAGAGGCCCTTGGAAAGATAGACCTTGCCGATGAGGCCGTCGTTGAGCTGCTGCATGGCGCGGATCTTGAACGGCGTGCTGCGATGCTGGGAGCCGATCTGAACCATGCGCTTGGTTTCGCGGGCCACCTGAAGCATCTTCTGGCCTTCATGGATGTTGTAGCAGGCGGGCTTTTCGCAATAGACATCCTTGCCGGCTTTGCAGGCCCAGATGGTGGCGAGGGCATGCCAGTGGTTGGGTGTGGCGATGGAGACGGCATCGACGCCGGGGTCGGCGAAGGCCTGGCGCATGTCCTCATACTCTTTCGCCTTCTCGCTGGTGACGCGCACGAGCGTGGCCTGGGCTTTTTCGCGGGCGGCCTGATTGACGTCGCACAGCGCGGCGACACGGGCGCCGGGGAGGCGGGCGTAGATGTTCAAGTGATTCGTGCCCCGGCCCCCGATGCCGACGATGGCGATGTTGATGCGGTCATTGGCGCCGAGAACGCGCGTGGCGGCGGCGGCAGTAGCGGCTCCGAGGAAGAATCTGCGGGAACTTGATTCAGACAATTCCATTCTCCTTTTCGTTGTGTATTATATCAACGCGTCCGTTTGCAGCTTTTCTTGAAGCGCATCGAGCGGCGCGGGAGAGTGCGTGATGATGAGACGGAGAGAATTCGGAAAGAAGATGTGGCGCGGGGCCGCGGCGGCGGGCGTGGCGGGCGCGGCCGAAAGCGGCTTCGCGCAGGGGCCGCGCACGGCGAGGAAGAACACGCTGATGCACGTGGGCGGCGATTATCACAGCGTCGCCGGCGCGGGCATCACGTCGAAAGAGAACCTGGAGTACAACCTGCGGTATGGGGTGAAGCATCTGACGGTGCAGGTGAAGAAGGAGTCCCCGGCGGGCGGCTGGGACGGGGATGCGCTGAAGAGGATGCGGGACGATTGCGACCGGGCGGGAGTGACGCTGGAGGCGATCCGGATGGATGCGCGGTACATCACGCTGCCGAAGGGAGCCGGGCGCGAGCGGGAGTTGGACAACATTGTGGGAAACATTCAGAAGGCGGCGCGGAACGGGGTGAAAATCATCACCTACCACTGGACAGTGATCCCGATCCGGCGGAACCGGCAGACAAAGGGCCGCGGCAACGTGACATATGCGGCGTTCCGTTTGGAAGAAGATTGGAAGAGCCTGCCGGTGGGTCCATCGGGGCGGGTGGATGCGGAAGAGTATTGGGAGCGGATTACGCATTTCCTCGAGACCGTGATCCCGGTGGCGAGGGAGCACGATGTGCGGATGGCGTGCCACCCCTACGATCCGCCGGGGCTGCCCTTCGGCTATCAGGGCGCGGACAATTGGGATGCGCCATCGATCTTCGAGGCGATCAAGCGGTATGAAGCCGCGGTGAACAGTCCCTACAACGGATTCCAGTTGTGTCTGGGGACGGTGGGAGAGGGATTGAAGCGGCCGGCGGCGGAGATCCTTCCGGTTGTCGAGTACCTGGGGAGAAAAGGAAAGATTTACCAGATCCACATGCGGAATATCCGCGGCGGGCTGAATGGATTTGAAGAAGTGTACCCGGACGAAGGGGAGATGAATTTTCATACAGTGATGCGGATTTTGCGGGATACGCAGTTTGCCGGATCAATCTGCCCGGACCACATGCCGCAGCACGCGGACGATCCTGGAAAGCTGCAATCGTTCGCCTTCGGCTACGGGTATGTGCGGGCGCTGATCCAGGCGGTGAATTCGGAAGTGGAGGCGTAAGGCGCACACCGGAAGTGACGGGCCTTGCTCTACTATGGTGCAAGGAGCCTTCATGCATCGCCGCACTCTCACCATCGCCGCGTTTTCCTTTCTTTCGTTAATCGTCCTCGCCGCCAGGGAAAGCGGTGTCTTAGCAATTCTCGAGAGCAATGCCCGCATGGGAAAACAGGACTCCGGAGTCTTCTTGCTGCCCACCAACCAGCTCCTGGCGCCCTGGGGAGAACTGCAGCCCCTGAAAGGCCGCCCCGTCGATTTCACTTTCGATTCGAAGAAGCGCTTCCTCGCGGTCCTCAACTCCCGCTCCGTCGATCTGCTCGATGGCTCCACCGGCGTCGAATTCGCCCGCATGCCCATGCGCTCGAGTTCCTACACGGGCGTCGCCATCACTCCCGATGACCGGGAAATCTGGGCCAGCGAAACCACCCGCAACGGCCCCGACGCCCTCATCCTCGGCGCTCTCGATGACAACGGCAAGCTCGGCCCGCAGGCGCGCCTGCCGCTGAAAGGACACCCTGTCCCCGCCGGCATCGCCTTCAGCCGCGACGGAAAGACCGCCTACGTCGCCTTCAGCCGCAACAACACCGTCGCGCTCTTCGATGTCGCCTCGCGCAAACTGCTCGCCGAGATCGAGACCGGCATGGCGCCCTTTGCCGTCGCCGCCTCCTCGAAGCGCGTCTACATCAGCAACCGCGGCGGCCGCCGCCCGCGCCCGGGCGAGACCGTCGCACCCACCAGCGGCTCCGAAGTCCTCGCCGACGCCAAGACGGGCGCCGCCGATTCCGGCACCGTCACCATCCTCGACCCCGCCTCGGGCAAGACTCAGGAAATCGCCGTGGGAATAGCCCCCTCCTCGATGGCGCTCAGCCCGGATGAAAGCCTTCTCGCCGTTGCCAATGGCCACTCGGACACGCTCTCCATCATCGACACGAAAACGCTGAAGCGCACGGACGTCGCCATCCCCGCCTACCCGGAACACACCATCGGCAGCCAGCCCGTCAACGCCGTCTTCTCTCCCGATGGCCGCACCATCTACGCGGCCTGCGGCGGCAACAATGCGATCGCCGTCATCCGCGGGAATGGCGGCGCCTGGAAAGTGGAAGGCGCTCTCCCCACCGCGTGGTTCCCCAGCGCGATTACCGTCGATTCGCAGGGCGCGCTCCGCATCCTCTCGATCAAAGGCACCGGTAACACCGCCGACGGCAAGGGGACCTTCAATACCCGCGCCTTTGAAGGCTCGCTCTCCCGCCTCCCCTCCCCCGCCCCGGCGCAACTCTCCGCCGGCACGCGCGAAGTCCGCGCCGCCAACATGCCACGCTTCGAGCCGGCCGGCGGCATCGCCAATCTACCCTCCCTCGGCATCGAGCACGTGATTTTCATCATCAAGGAGAACCGCACCTATGACCAGGTCTTCGGCGACATGGGCAAAGGCAACGGCGACCCCAACCTCGTCATGTACGGCCGCGACATCACTCCCAATCATCATGCGCTCGCCGAAAAATACGTCCTCCTCGATAATTTCCACGCCGGCGGAGCCATCAGCTTCGACGGCCACCAGTGGCTGATGCAGGCCTTCGTCAGCGACTACGTCGAGCGCGCCTTCGCTGCCAGCCCCCGCGGCTACGCCTGGAACATGGCCGACGCCCTCACTGTCTCCCCCGCGGGCTTCTTCTGGCAATCCGCCACCCGTCCGCTCGATGTCCGCGTCTACGGCGAATTCTGCCTCGAAGGCCGCTGGGATGCCGCCAAACAGATGCCGGTCGACATGAATGAAACCGAAGACCACTCGTGGGAACACTACTGGCGGCTCTACAAGGAAGGCAAATGGCAGAACGCGGTCGGCTGCAAGAGCGGAGTCCCCGCGATCAAAAACCTCATCAGTCCGCGCTATCCGCACTCGAGCACCAACATTCCGGACCAGATCCGCGCCGAAGAGTGGCTGAGAGAATTCGCCGGGCACGAGAAGAGCGGCAAGTTCGCCAACATCAGCGTCCTCACGCTGAACAACGATCACACCAACGGCACCCGCCCCGGCTCGCCGACCCCGCGCGCCATGGTCGCTGATAATGACCTTGCCCTCGGCCGCATCGTCTCCGCCGTCTCCAAGAGCCGCTTCTGGCCGAAGACGCTCATTCTCGTCACCGAGGACGACGCGCAGAACGGTGTGGACCATGTCGATGGCCACCGCACTGTCGGCCTCGCCATCGGAGCGATGGTCCGCCGCGCCGTGGTCGACTCCAATCACTACAACCACACCAGCATGGTCCGCACCATCCAGGAGATCTTCCGCATCCCGCCGAAGACCCGCTACGTCGCCTCCGCGCGCGCCATGACGAGCATCTTCACCGCCACACCGGACCTCTCGCCCTATGAGACGCTCACGCCCAAGGTGGCTCTGGATGAAATGAATCCGCCCGCGACCGCGCTCAAAGGCCGCCAGCTCTGGGCTGCCCGCGCCTCCGCCGCCATGAATTGGGACGAACCGGACGACATCCCGCAAGAGACGCTGAACCACATTCTCTGGTGGGCCGCCAAAGGGTGGAATACTCCCTATCCGGATTTGCGGGCAAAGTAGAATCCCGCTACAACCGCGGCAACCGAGGCCCCGCCAGCCGCCGGTGTCTGCCCGGCGTCGATCAGCTTCACCCGCTCGGGTTCGCGCCAGGCCGTGATAGGCTTCGGATCGCGGCAGGCCACCTTGTCGAGCGCCGGCGCCACCTCGCGCCCCAGCCCTCGCGCGTAGCCCTGGTAGACCAGCGTGGAGTCAGTGAAGCGGTCGAAGACGCCGATGCACCCTTCGCAAGCGCCGGCAGGATCACCTCGTCCACCGCTTGAGCGCGGCTTTGCAAGAACAAGAGCAACTCCACCGGTGGGGCTCAGGTTCTGATTCCCCGCCCCGAGCAGCGCGCGCATCGCTCTGCCGCCTAACCTAACACACAAATCTCCTTCGGATGTCCTGCTACTACCCGAACTTCCAGCATATGTAATCCATTTAAGGTATTTTTTCTCTTGTATACCGATATTCCATTCCTTATTATCGCTGACAGGAAGCATCTGATGGTCACACTTGCCCAACGCATCAACCTCGGGTCCGCTGTGATGGCATTCCTCCTCTGCCTTCCATACCCGCAACTCACCTCTGCTCAGGGACCACAGAGTGGCCGACGGGTACCCCCACCTGGCGATCCCGATGTCTATCTTTCGTTCTTCTCCTATCAGGATTCCTGCGCCCGGCGCTTTGCCCGGCTGGATCCCAGGAACACAAAAGCTACGGGCCGATTTCTAGCAGCGGTCCTGAAGGACGTCCGTATCACCCCCGCGGAATTCAACGCCTTGACAGCCATCTCGCGTTCCACACTGAGCGAAGTCAGAAATGTGAACCGCCAGACCGGCCAGTACCTCGCCGCCAGGAAACGCCAGAAACAGCCTTTCGATATGGCTGTTCTCCGCACATTCGATCGAAACCGTACCGCGGCGATCACTTCCGGCTGGGAGAAAACGCATGCCGCCCTCTCGCCAGCCGCATGGTCCTCCATACAACAATTCGTGGACCAGACTTACCGGTTGCGAACGGTGAAGTACGGCATTGGCTCCGGATGGTAGAGGGATATCAACAATGAACCACTTCTCGCGGGTCTCGCCATCGTTTCTGTTCTTCCATTTCTCTTGACCGCACAAACCAGTGAGTTTTGCCTGGGCGGGGCAGTTGCCGTTCAGTTGGAAGCAAGCGTTGTTCGCACGTCACCCAACGAACTCTTCGTGACCGCCACCAGCACGAAGTCAGGTCCGTACGCCTCGCTGTGGCAGCAAGTAGTATTCGTCGAGGTGTACCTCAATGATATCTTTGTTGCGGGAGACGCAATGGGCGAGGATATCGATCCGGACACCGGCGTATACTCCACGGCAGGAGTCTTGACCCTCTCCATGCCCCTCCGCCCCACGCAACTCGGGTTCGGTAACTACAGGGCCGTCGCCAAGACCTTCGTGTGGTCGCCAGGGCCATGCGTGGAACAACCGTATCCCCCTGATCTGCGGGATCAGGACAACCCAGTCGAGGTAAGCAGTTCCTTGGCGGTGGCAGCCCCAGTGCTAAATCTCACCGCGACGCCCTCGAGCTACATTCCCATGGCGAACGGCGCTGGTTCCATTCCCGGGTGCCCAGTCAACGGCGCCGCCCCTTCGAGCCCGAATCCCACGTATACAGCTTCTCTTTCCGCTTCGGACGGAGCAGGCTGGGAGGGAGTCATCACGTTCAAACTGTCGGGGATCTCCGGCACAACTTCGAGTGCCATTCGAAACCGCGGTTATTCGACGAACGGTTGCTTCAATCCCACGTGTGACGCGGCGTTGGACGACTCGCCGGACTTCGACTTTCTGCTCGCCGATCAGGCAAGTCAAGCTTTTGCGGCCCCCGTTCACCCTGACCCGGTCACGGCGCAGATGGCGACATCGAACCCTGCTGCCTCGGCTACCGCGGTCGTGTCCTCACGGGACTTTGGTGGGGTTGCGACATTGTCAGCGGAGGTTGCGATAGACGAGATGACAATTCAAGCCAAAGTGGGCCAGGACGCATCAACGTCAATCCCTCTTGACGAGAACGGAAATGGAATAGCCGACGCTTGGGAGGACTCGAACGGCGGCCGCTCGATTCCCGCCGGCGAGGATCTGGAACCGGGCGCTCCCGGTTCCGACAACCTACACAAAGGCGATGGTTACTCGCGGCACGACGAGTACCGGGGCTTTGCCGTGAAGGCGGGTGGAAGCCTATGTCATGTTCGCACCGATCCCCGCAACAAGCAGGATTTGTTCTTCTGGGATCAGGATG
>JADLBD010000242.1 GCA_020847975.1 Bryobacterales bacterium
ATGTTCTGGACCGTCCGAGGTGCGAATTCAATCATCGCCCTCCGCTGTTGTCATCTCAACGGCCGGTTCGAGGACTATTGGGAGGCCCGCCGGGCGGCCTGACTTCCACTTTTATGTCGCACACCCGAGGAGGGGAAGCCCAACCAAGTCGAGCCAATACCCGGCGACTTGACAGGTTCCGGCCATCCGATAAGCTGAAGGCATGGCAAGTAAGACCGCCACCCCAACCGAAGAACGGATCGGCCGCGTGGGCCAACGCCGCCAGGTAGTCATCCCGCGCGAGATCTTCGACGAACTCCGCTTGAACGTGGGCGACTTCGTGGCGATCACGAAGAAGGAAAACACGGTCGTAATCAAGCCCAAGCGGGTCGTCAGTCGCAGCGGCGATGGCGAGTTGACCCCTGAGGAGGCAAGGCGACTCCGCCAAAGCCTGAAGCAAGTGCGCCAGGGGAAGCTCAAACCCTGGCCGCAGGTCAAGGATGAGTTGGGCCTGTAAGCTCACGGCGTGTGCCGAAGAAGATCTCACCGCATTGCCGCGGGTGATCAAGAAGCGTGTTGCCCGTGTCATGGTCCAAATGGCAGCAGATCCATTTCAAGGGGACGTGAAAGCTCTTCACGGGGTGGAGTGGAAAGGCGTCTTCCGGCGCCGCATCGGCGACTACCGCATTCTCTTCACGGCCGACCGCGCCACGGAGACCGTGATCATCCATCAGATATCTCTCCGCTCCGGCAAGACGTACCGCTAAGTAAAGATGAGCGCAGGGCGAAATGCACGTTGACGGCGGCCAGGCCCGGTGACGACTCAGATTCGGATATCATCATGAAGGCGATAGGCCGGCAAGAGGCAACAGCCATCCCCAATGAACCGCTCACTTTCGAGGTGCTCGCCGGAGTCTGGCGAATCACTCTCCCTCTGCCCTTCGAACTCAATTCCGTCAACGTCTATCTCATCCGGCTCCGCGACGGCTTCCTGCTGGTCGATTGCGGCCTCGGCACCGAGGAATCCCTCGCCGAACTACGCGCGCAGCTCGATTCCCTGAACGTCCCCTGGCACGCCATCAGGGAAATCTTCCTCACCCACACCCATCCCGACCACGTCGGCCAGGCCAAGCGCCTCCTCGCGCTCACCGGCGCGAAACTCTCCCTCCACCGCGACGAACTTGACCAACTCCTGCGCATCGCCCGCAGCGCCGAGAAGCCTCTTTGGCTCGATCATATTCTCCATACCGCCGGCGTTCCCCCAAACCTCGTCGCCCGCATCGAGGCTTCTTTTGACCGCATCCGCCCGAATTTCCAGGAACTCGTCCCCGATCGCGTCTACGAGGGCGGCGAAGTGCTTGAAACCGCCGCCGGACCCCTTGAACTCGTCCTCACCCCCGGCCACTCTCCGGGCCACCTCTGCCTCTACAGCCGCGATCACCGCACCTTCTTCGCCGGCGACCATATCCTCGAAACCATCACCCCCAATATCGGCTGGCTCCCGGGGCGCGATGCCCTTGGCGAATTCTTCGCCTCCCTCGAGCGGGTCCGTCCCCTCGACGTCCATCGCCTCCTCCCCGGCCACGGCGGGCCCTTCCAGGGCCATCGCGAATGGATCGGCGAAACCCGCCGCCATCACGATGAGCGTTGCAGTCAGATCCTCACTTCTTTGCGCGCGGCCGGCCCGCGAAGCGCGCACGCCCTCGTGAGTCACCTTTGGACCCGCCCCCTCGCCCCGTTCCACCACCGCTTTGCCGTTTTCGAGGTCCTCGCGCATCTCGAGTACCTCCGCCGCCGGGAACAGGTTTTCGAGGAGCCCGCGGACGGTCATCTGCTTTGGCGCGTTTGAACCAGTCCTCCCCGGCGAGCGCGTTCACTTCCTCCCGTTCCAGCACCCGCCATTTACCGATTTCCAGCTTCCCGATGCGCACCGGTCCGATCGCCGTCCGCACCAGCTTCCGCACCTTGCTCCCCACCGCCTCCAGCATCCGCCGCACCTGCCGGTTCCGCCCCTCCGTGATCGTCATCTCGAGGAACGTGCTGTTCTCCCGATTCCTTAGCCGCGTCACCACCGCCGGGCGCGTCCATCCATCCTCCAGTTCCACGCCGTTCCGCAGCCGCTCCATCTGCTCTTCTCCCAGCACTCCCGCGGCCTTCACCAGGTAGGTTTTCGGTACCTTAAACTCCGGGTTCATGATCCGCTCGGCGAACAGCGTATCGTTGGTCAGAATCAGCAACCCGCTCGTATCCAGGTCCAGCCGCCCCACCGGAACCACGTGCCGGCCCAGGTCTTCGATCAACGCATACACCGTCGGCCGCCCCTCCGGATCTTTGTAGGTGGTCAAGTAACCCTTCGGCTTGTAGAGCAGCAGATACGCCTTTTCCGCTGCCCGCACCGCTTTTCCATCCAGCGTCACTTCATCCTTCCCCGGATCTACCCAATGATCCGGAGTCTGAATCACCTTCCCGTTCACCTGCACGCGCCCCGCCCCGATCCACTTCCGAGCCTCCGTGCGCGATCCCAGCCCGGCCTTCGAGAGCACGCGGTCCAACGTCTTTAGGGTTCGCAACTTGAAATGGTACCAAACACTGGCGAATTTACCGCGGAATCCGAGTTACTTTGCGCCCCGTGGCGCCGCCTAACTTGACAGAGCGTAGGAGGAGAGAACTATGCATCGGACAAAACGGTCCGTTTCCCTGCCCGGAATCCTGCTCGTCGCCATCCTCATCATACCCACGGTAGTTTCCGGCCATTCTCTGAATCCACCCCTTGGAACCACCGGCGCGCCCGGTGAACCCACCTGCTCCCAGTGCCACATCACCCAGCCAAACTCCCGGGCCGGCAAGCTGAGTGTCCAATTCAGCACTCTGCTTACCTATTCGCCCGGCGTGAAGCAGACTATTACCGTCACCATTACGCCTGCCCTCTTGTCTTATCCTGCCGCGGGGTTCGAGGCCACGGCACGCCTTAGCAATAATCTCACCGCCGGAACCCTTGAAGCTGGCGCCTCCTACACCGCCGCCGGCGTCCAGAACGGACTCGAATACATCAGCCAAAACGCCCTCAGCCCCACCAGGACCTACACGTTCTATTGGACCCCTCCCGCCGCCGGAGCCGGCAATGTCACCTTCTATTTCGCCGCGGTTGCCGGGCCGCGTGACGGCCTGGCCAATGCCATTGATGAGGTCTATACAGCCTCTTACACCCTGACCCCCAAAGTCAGCACCGCCCCCTCCGGCTATCAGTGGACCTTCCCCGACACCGGCTCCACCGGACGTTCCGCTGCCACCGGCATCAGCACCGACGGCCGCCTCACCGGTTACAACGTAGGCATCGATACCTCTTCCGGCTTCCTCCGCAACCCCGATGGCGCCCTCATCCCGATCAACGTCCCTGGAGCCGTCTCCACTACTCCCTACGGCGTCAACTCCTCCGGCGTCGTCGCCGGAGCCTACCTGACCTCCGACGGCAGGTCCCACGGTTTCATGCGCTCCGCAACCGGCGCCTACTCCGCCTTCGATGTCCCGGGCTCCAACACCGCCATCAACGGTATTAGTGACAACGGCGAAATGGTGGCCACCGTCACCGGCGCAACCGCTCGAGGCGTCCGTCTCTCCTCATCGCTGCAAATCATAGAAAACCTGCCGCTTCCTCCCTTGGGCATCAATTCCTCCGGCGTCTTCTCCGCCGCCGGGCCTGCGCCCGCGCCAACTGACTCCACACCCTACGGCTACTTGTACGCACAGAACAGCTACGTCTCCTTTCCCGCCTGCACCGGAACGCAGGCTGCACTCACCGCGCTCGGACTCAATGACTCCGCCGATGCCGCCGGTTCCTGCTTCAGCGTCACCACCGCTGCCGTCAACAGCGCCTTCCTCCGGCTGGGCGATGGGCGCACTACTACCCTGGGCAGCGACAATTCGGGAGTTCCAGGCCCCTTTGCCGCCAACGGCATCAATAACGCAGGCCAGATTGCCGCAACCGGCTTCCCCACCATAGGAGCCACGCCGAAAGCCATGCTGTTGACCCCGTGCCCCGCCACCGTCGCCCAAACCTCCATCACGGATTCGGGTTCCGGCGGCTCTTATCCCGTTACCGCCTCATCCGCCGGTGACTGCCATCTCCTCGCCTTCAGCGATGCTTCCTGGATCTCCATCAGTCAAGGCGGCGCAGGCAACGTCACCTTCACCCTCGCGCTCTCCCCCAACAACACTGGCATCCAGCGCACAGCCACCGTGGCCGTCGCCGGAACCAACGTTACGGTCACCCAGGCCGGCTTGCCCTGCACCGTAACCCTCAGCAGTTCGTCCACCCTTGCCGGAGCCCAAGGCGGCATCGCGACGCTCGGCGTTGCCTCCCCGACCGGCTGCACCTGGTCCGCCACCAGCACCGTATCCTGGATTACATTCCCCTCCGGGAACACTGGAGGCGCGGCCGCAACGCTTTCCTACCAGGCAGCCCCCAACCCGGGCGTCACCTTGCGCACCGGCTACATCCTCATCGGAGGCCAGGTTTTCACAGTCAATCAAAGCCCCGGTATCTCATGCGCTTACTACGTCTCGACCGCCAGCACTACCTATTCCTATACCGGAGCTACCGGCACTGCCGCCGTCACCACCGGCGACGGCTGCGGTTGGACCTCCTCCACCACCACCTCCTGGATCACCATTGATACCAGCTATCACACCGGCTCCGGATCGGTCGTGTTTGTTTTGGCCGCCAATTCCACTGGAGCGGACCGCTATGGCATCATCACCGTCGCCGGCACTTCCTACGGCATTGTCCAGAGCGGAACCAGCGTCTTCCCCAGCGCCCTCCAGTTCGTGCCGGTCACGCCCTGCCGCATCGCCGATACCCGTTCCGGCTACGGATTCACCGGCGCTTTCGGACCGCCGCGCCTCGCCGGCCAATCCACTCGCGACTTCCCCGTCCCCTCCTCATCGTGCTCCATCCCCACGAATGCCCTCGCCTATTCTCTGAACATCACCGCGGTCCCCGCCGGCTATCTCGGCTATCTTTCTGCGTGGCCTACCGGGGAAACACGCCCCCTTGTCTCCACCCTCAATTCCTGGAACGGCCGGGTCGTCGCCAACGCGGCTATCGTCCCCGCCGGAACCAGCGGCGCTATCAGTTTCTATGCCGCCAATGATACCGACCTCGTCCTCGACATCAACGGCTATTTCGTCCCCGCCGGAACTGCCCAGGCCCTGGCTTTCTACCCAGTGACTCCGTGCCGCGTTGCCGACACCCGCGCTTCCGGAGGCAAAACCGGAGACTACGGCCCGCCGTCCCTCGCTGCCGGTGGTACCCGCAGCTTCTCCATCCCCAACAGCGGCTGCGGTATCCCCTCCTACGCTCAGGCCTTCTCGTTGAATGTCACCGCCGTACCCTTCGTCTCTCTCGCCTACCTGACGACGTGGCCCACCGGTCAGAGCCGCCCGCTTGCTTCCACGCTGAACTCCTTCGACGGGCAGGTGGTCCCCAATGCCTCCCTCGTTCCCGCCGGCACGAACGGAGCCGTCAGCGTCTTTGCCACCGACAACACTGACGTGGTCATCGACGTCAACGGCTACTTCGCCCCGCCGGGCGGCTCAGGCGCCCTCAACTTCTACACCGTCAGTCCCTGCCGTGTGGCGGATACGCGGCCCGATAGCGGCAAAATTGGAAACTTCGGCGCTCCCCAACTGGCGGCCCAATCCACCCGCGTCATCCCCGTACCGCAAAGCGGTTGCGGCGTGCCCGCAAGCGCCCAGGCCTACTCTTTGAACCTCACCGCGGTCCCCACCGGCTATCTTGGATATGTGACCGCCTGGCCCACCGGAATGACGCAGCCACTCGTCTCCACCCTCAACTCCTGGAACGGCCAGGTAGTGGCCAACGCCGCCCTTGTACCTGCGGGCAATGACCGCGCCGTTAGCTTCTACGTATCGAACCCAACCGATCTCGTGCTCGATATCAACGGCTACTTCGCGCCTTGATTCTCATGCCACGCGTCGCCATTCTCGCCACCGGAGGCACCATCGCCGGCCAATGGGATCCCGCACAGGACGGCGTGGTCCCTCTCCTCACCGGGGAAGAGTTGGTCCGTCTCACCCCAGGTCTCGAAACCATCGCAGCCATCGATGTCGAACAGGTGGCCAACGTCGATTCCTCCAACATCCAGCCCGATCTCTGGCTGCGCCTCTCCCGCCTTGTCAACCACTGGCTCGCCAGGCCGGAAATCACCGGCGTCGTCGTAACCCACGGCACCGATACGCTCGAAGAGACGGCCTACCTCCTCGACCTTACCGTCACCAGCAGCAAACCCGTCGTGCTCGTCGGAGCCCAACGCCCGCCCGCGTTCCCTGATTCCGACGCGCCCCGCAATCTGCTCGATGCCGTCCGCGTCGCCATCTCCCCTGAAGCTGCGGGAATGGGTGCGCTGGTCGTCATGAACGGCCAGATCAACGCCGCCCGCGACGTCACCAAAACCAGCACCACGGAATGCGAAGCCTTCCAGAGCCTCGAGTTCGGCGCACTCGGCATCGCCGACATGGAGACGGTCCGCTTCTACCGCGCTCCGCTCCGCCGCCGCACGCTGCCCCTGCCCGAAAATGCCCGCTTCGGCCGCGTCGAAATCGTCATGCACTACGCCGGCGCCGATGGCGCCATCATCCGCGCGCTGCTCGCGCATACCCCGGACCTCGAAGGCCTCGTCATCGCCGCCACCGGACTCGGCCAGGTCAGCGAGTCCATGTTCGAAGCCATCGCCGAGGCCCGCGCGCGCGCTCTTCCCGTCGTCATCAGCACGCGCGTCTACACTGGCCGCGTCATCCCGCTCTACGGCTCCCGCGGAGGCGTCGGCTCCCTGCGCCCCCTCGGCTGCATCCTCGCCGGCAATCTCAGTCCGGTGAAGGCGCGCGTGCTCCTGATGGTGGCGCTCAATCACACCACCGACCCGGACCGGCTTCAAACCTGGTTCGACGCCTGAATCCCCAGCGCCTTACTTGTCCACTACCGCCGACATCGCCATCTGCACAAACGCGTTTCTTTCATCGCTTCCCCCCTCGCGATGAATCATGAACACCCCGATCATGTCCTTCGCGGGGTCAATGAAGAAGTACGTCCCGTACCGCCCGCCATGCCCGTACGTTCCCTTTGATAGCAGCGACAACTCCCCAGCCGCATCCCGCACCACCGCAAACCCGAGCCCATATCCCATCCCCGGTCCATTCGTCGTCAGGTTCCCCGTGTGCACCCGGGTCATCACGTCGATCGACGCCTTCGAAAGCAGCCGCACTCCGTTGTACTCCCCGCCGTTCAGCAGCATCTGGTACAGCCGGTACAGATCCGAAGCCGTCGAATAAATGCCCCCCTCCGGAAGCGGATACTTCGCCCCCACGCGAAACTTCATCGCCCCTTCCCCCAGAGGGTCCATCGTGTACTTCACCGGCTTGCCTTCCTTCAAGATGTAGGCCGTCGGCATCCGGTGAAACTTCTCCTTCGGCGGATAGATGTAGGAGTCCACCATCCCCAGCGGCTCAAAGATGCGCGCCGCCAGAAACTTCTCGAACGGCATTTCGCTTTCCACTTCCAGCACCCTTGCCAGAGCCGCGATTCCCTCGTTGCTGTACTGCCACTTCGTGCCCGGATCGAAGTTCAACGGCTGCTGCGATTCCACCAGCACTGTCTCCGCCAGCGTCTTGTGCAGCGCCCCGTGCAATTCGCCAATCCCCGGCGCGGGGTTGAGCGGCATCCCCGAGGTGTGCGTCATCAGGTCGCGAATCGTTACCAGCCGCGCCGGCTTCCGCAACACCACCATCCCGTCCTCGGTCTTGTGGTCGATTACCATCTGCCCGCGAAACTCCGGCAGGTGCTTCTCCACGGGGTCCGTCAACGCCAGCTTCCCCTCCTCCACCAGCATCATGATCCCGATGCACACCACCGGCTTCGTCATCGAATGGATCTGGAAGATGTTGTCCGTCTTCATCGGCTGTTTTGTCTCGATGTCGGTGTATCCCACCGCATCGAGCGCCGCCACCTGCCCGTGCCGCGCCACCAGCGTGACAAATCCCGCCGCCGTGCCCTTATCCACGAACTGCTTCAGCCGCAGCGGAATCTTTGCCACCCGTTCCGGATCGAGCCCCGTCTTCGCCGCATCCTTGACAATCGGCGGCTCGGCGCACAGCAAAGCCGCGGTGAGAATCCCAGTGAGCAAACGCATTTGCGACTGATTGTATCCGATCCCGCCCCGCCGCGCCTTCTACAGCCGCGGCTCCCGCAACGGGTGCGACAGGTAGCGCACCCAGGCTTCTTCCTGCCCTTCCCGGTCGAAGCTCTCCATCCAACACGCGCGAAACTCCGCCAGCCGCTTCTTACGCTGCTTCCCAAGGTAAGCAAACAACTCCTGGACGCCGTCCCTCGAGCTGCTCAACAACTCCCCGGTAACCGCGTAGTCATTCAAATCGCCCAACAGCGTCTGCACTTCCCGCAGCCGCTTCAAGCGGCCATCCATCGGCTGGCCGTACACCGGGCGAAACACCTCCAGCAGATACCGGAAATGCTTTGTGTGCAGCCGGAACTCGTGCAGTTTCCTCACGCTTGTTCCCTTCCTTGCCGCCTTCCTCCCGGCGCGGAAGAACTCTTCCGCCTCCGCTACCAACTCCTCGCGAGCGTTCTCGCTCGCCGGAGCTTCCGCCGCCCACCGGCCCTTCGTGCTCTCTTCCGTCGGCTTCAAGCCCTCCCGCCATGCAAGCGGAAGCCCCTTCTTCTTCCATTTCCGCGCCTCTGCCAAGAGTCTGCCCAACGCCGCCTCCCGCTCCCGCTGCAACGCCAGGCAGGGCGCAGCCTCCGCCGGAACTCCGGCAGCCTGGCATAGTTCGAGCGCAATATCCCGGTTTCGGATCTCCGACGACAAATCCATCATCGTGCGCAACTGTGCCCGCACTTCCTTGTACATGCCCTTGGCAAACAACGAGCGCAACGCCCGCAGAGCTTGCGTCAGACGCCGGATCGAGACCCTCACATCATGAATCCGGTCCGCGTCCTGCTCCTTCTCGAGCAGTTCCACCTCCTGATTCAGCCGCGACAACAGGTCCTCTATTCGCAATCCGATGAACTGCCGCAACTCCATTCCTAATTGCTCCTCGCGTCCTAGCTCCTCACGTTCACCAATTGCAGGCTCTTGCCGTAAACCTGGCGGAATACGTCCGCCACCCGTTCCGCCGCCCACAAATCGAGGTCGGCTTCGCTCCGGCTTTTCACCTCCAGCACCACCGCTCCCGCCCGCTCCCGGCACTCCACCTGTTCGATGTTCTGCTCATGGCTCCGGTCCAGGCTGTCCGCCAGCCGCAGCAACGGCAGCAGCAGTAACAGCCGGTGCTTCTCTTCCGGAGAAATGAGCTGATAGCTCTCATGCCGTGTGCTCGGCATCGTCTTCCGGTGAAACCGGCACAGCATCGAAATCATGCGCCGCTCCGTATCCGTGAAGCCCGGCATCCCCGCGTTCGCCACGATATACGCCGAGTGCTTGTGATGGGCGGAATCGCTGATGAAGTGTCCCGTATCGTGCAGATAAGCCGCCGCCTGCAACAGCCTCCCCGATTCCGGAGACAATTTGTGCAGCGGGTGCAGCGCTTCGAACAGCCTGTGCGCCAGCGCCGCCACCTGCCGCGCATGACGCACCGTCACGCCATACTTCTGGGCCATCTGCTCCACCACCCGCCGCTGGTCCCGGTCGAGCATTGACCGTTCCCTCCCCACGCGCCGCGATGCCAGATCCGCGATGATGCCGTCCCGCACTCCCGCTGCCGCGTAATGCAGCGTCTTCACGTGAAACGCGTCCATCGCCTGCAGGAAAACCGCCACGCCCGGCGCCAGGATCTCCGCCCGCCGCGGACCCACCCCCGGCATCTTTCGCCGCTCCGCCACCGTCTTGCGGCAGATCTCTTTGTACAGCCGCCTTGCCTGCTGCACCGTTGCCTTCCGCCGGTCCGCTTCCTCCCGGTTCGAATTCGGAATGCGATGGATGGCGCACAACAGCGTCGCCGCCGAAGCCGATGTCCCGATGACCCGGTCGAACGGCCGCACCCCGATGCGCGACACGCACGGCTCGAGCTTCTCCGCGATGTACTGCTCCATCCGGTGCAGTTCGACCGCCTCCGCCGGGTCGTGCTTCAAAAAAACCTCCGTCAGCCGGACCGCTCCCAGCGGCTTCGAAAACGCCTCCCTCCGCGCTCCGTGCTCGGAAAGAATAATCTCCGCGCTTCCGCCGCCCACATCGATCAGAAGCACGCGTCCGCCCGTCTGCGGCCATCGGGCCATCACACCCAGGTGGATCAACCGCGCCTCCTCCAACCCGGAGATCACGTCCACCGGAGCCCCGATTGCCGAAGCCGCGCGCTCCAAGAACTGCGCCTGGTTGCTCGTATCCCGCACCGCGCTCGTCGCCACCGCGCGTATCCCGTCCACATCATGCTTTCTGATGACTCCAGCCATCCGCGACAGCAGCGAACACACCCCGTCCATCGCCTGGTTGCTGATCCGCCCCTCGCGAAACACGCTTTCCCCCAGCCGTGTCACCTGGCGGTCGCTCCACAACGTGCGCTGCTCCCCGCCCGGCGCAACCTCCGCCACCAGCGTACGCACCGAGTTGCTCCCAATGTCGAGGGCGGCATAGCGTGGCATACCGTTATCGTAGCCGAATCCGTCCGCTGTCCCGGGCTCGTCCAGCCCCAAGGTCCGCTTCCGGACCGGTTCCCCGATCCGAGTATGCCCGCCCGGTAAGTCCATGAGAACAAGTGGACTTTTCATCCGGCAATCCACATTCAGGTGGCGTATACTCACTCACGCGGACAACTCTACTTGTCCATCCGCGAAAATGCCTATCGGAAAACGAGCGATTGCGGAATTTTTCGGAACCTTCTGGCTGGTATTCGGCGGCTGTGGCAGCGCCGTGCTGGCCGCGGCGTTTCCAAATCTGGGGATCGGATTTGCCGGCGTGGCGCTTACGTTCGGCCTGACTCAGTTAACTTCGGTGTATATGATCGGCCATATTTCGGGATCTCACATCAACCCTGCCGTCACGGTGGGGCTGGTGTTGGCGAAGCGGTTTCCCGCGTCGGACATGGGCGCTTACATCATCGCGCAAGTGCTGGGAGGCATCGCCGGTTCGGGCATCCTCTATCTGATCGCCAGCGGTAAACCCGGTTTCGAGATGGGAGGATTTGCGGCAAATGGGTTTGGAGCGCACTCGCCTGGCCAGTACAGCCTGCTCGCCTGTCTCATTGCGGAGATTGTACTGACTATGTTCTTCCTCCTGATCATTCTCGGATCTACGGACCGGCGGGCGCCCACGGGTTTTGCGGGAATCGCCATCGGTTTGGCGCTCACCGCGGTTCACCTCATCGGAATCCCGGTGACGAACCTCTCGGTGAATCCGGCGCGCAGCACGGGTCCAGCCGTGTTCGTCGGCGGATGGGCAGTCGAGCAACTGTGGCTGTTCTGGGTGGCGCCGATCGTGGGCGGCGCCTTGGGCGCAATCATCTACCAGGTGATGGCTGCCGAGAAACCTCAGACCGCTCCAGGGCAAGCCCGCACCGCCGCCGCCTAGGCGTAGTTGAATGGAAGGGCGTGGTTGGCTTACGGCCTGCCGCGCCCTTTTCGCTAACCGGCCAGACCTGGAACTCCGCCCAGCGTGGGAGCCATCCGCACGGCGCGCAGGATCGCCTGCGAAACGGCCTCGGCGGCAGCCGCGCCCAGCGGATCCAGAGGCGCCGCCTCGGAACCGAGCGAAAGGGCGATGACCACGTCGCCATCCGACATCGTCCACACCGGCTGAATGGTACGCGCCACGCCAAGGCTGCCGAGTTGCGCGAGCTTCGTCGCCCCCACCTTGTTCAGCCTTGCATTGGTGGCAACAACCACAAGAGTTGTATTGCTTCCCGAAGATCCCGGAGAACGCCCGCGCTTCAGCAATCGCACCGAATCGGCCAGGTCCAGGCTGTCCGGCGAGTGCCGCGCCCCGGCCACGAGGCGGCCATTTTCAGGGTCGCGAATATCGCCCAGCGCGTTCACCGCGGCCAGGGCGGAAACACGGACACCGGCCAGTTCGCCGTCAAGCCAGACGGTAGCCGAGCCGATCCCCGATTTCATGGCGTGCTTCATCCCCAGAATCTTGCCTACCGTAGCTCCAGTCCCGGCTCCGAGAGCGCCTTCTTTCACAGCCGCGTCCGTCGCCGCCGCCGCTGCGGCTTCGCCCATTTCCCGGTTCGGCCGCGCCGTCGCCTTGCCGATCCCGAGATCGAAGAGAATCGCTCCGGGAACGATGGGAATGTGCGCGCCCCCAAACACGAACCCGACGCCTTTCTCGGCCAGGTAACGTCGAACTCCGGATGCCGCTTCCAGCCCAAAGGCGCTGCCGCCGGCGAGAGTCACGCCATGCACGCGATCCGCCACATGCAGCGGATTCATTACCTCGAACTCTTCCGTGCCTGACGCGGATCCGCGGATGTCGGCGCCCGCCGCCGCCCCTTCTTCACAAAGGATCGCCGTGCAGCCGGTAAGACCTTCGAAATCCGACGCGTGCCCGACCTTGATCCCCGGAATGTCAGTGAGCCCTTTGCTCATCGGAGGCGTCCGAAACGGTATGGTAGCATCTAATTTTCAAGGAATAGCAGATTGCTGGACCTCCTGAAGCCCCCCGTCCTCACCATCCAAGAATTCGTTTTCCTCACCGGCCGTGCCTTCCGCAGCCTCTCCCGCCGGCCTCATTATCCGAAGGACATTATCCTGCAAATGGACATTATCGGCGTGGGCAGCCTCCCGATTGTGCTGTTGACGGGATTCTTCAGCGGAATTGTGATGGCTCTTCAGATGTCCAAGGCGCTGCAAACCTACGGGGCGGTGAACCAGACAGGGCCCATTGTGGCGATCACGCTGGTTCGCGAGTTGGGACCGGTGCTGACGGCACTGGTGTGCGCCGGCCGCAACTCCGCCGGAATCGCCAGCGAACTCGGATCGATGAAGGTAACCGAACAGATTGACGCCATGCGCGCGCTCGGCACCGATCCGATTCAAAAGCTGGTGAAACCGCGCGTGATGGCCACGGCGGTGATGTTGCCCTGCCTCACGGCAATTTCGGATTTTGTCGGCATGCTGGGCGGCTACATCATCGCAGTCGCGCTGCTCCATCAAACCACCGCGGAATATTGGAACGCCTCGTATCGCATCCTCGAATACAGCGACATCACCCAAGGCCTGCTCAAACCATTTGTCTATGCGTTCGTCATTTCGCTGGTGGGCTGTTTCTACGGATTGCGGACCCGCGGAGGAACACAGGGCGTCGGATTGGCAACTACCCAGGCGGTGGTTGCCGCATCGGTCTGGATCTTCGTGCTCAACGCACTGATGACCAAGATATTCGTGAGCATCTAGGCGACACGGATGCCGGAATCCATCCTGCGGTTTGAAAACGTGACAGTGGCCTTTGACGGAAATCCGGCGATCGAAGAGTTGTCCTTCGAGATCCTCAAGGGCGAAGCGCGTATCATTGTCGGAGCCGCCGGCAGCGGCAAGACAGTGATCCTGAAAACCGCGCTCGGTCTGCTGCGGCCGGACAGCGGCCGCGTCTTCCTCTTCGGTGAGGACATCACGGACAAGCAGGAGCAGCAGTTGTTCGATATTCGCGCTCGGGCCGGCATGCTGTTCCAGGAAGGAGCGTTGTTCGATTCCTTGACGATCGAGGAGAATGTCGCCTATCCGCTGGTGAACCAGAAGATGGTGAAGTGCCCTCCCGAGGAAGTGCGCCCGCGCGTGGAGCGGGCATTGAGCTTTGTCGAACTCGAGCACACGCTCGACAAGTTTCCCAGCGAGTTGTCCGGAGGCATGCGCCGCAGAGTGGGCATCGCGCGCGCCAACATCACACAGCCCGACCTCGTCCTGTACGACAGCCCCACCGCGGGTCTCGACCCGATCACGGCAAACAACATCATGGCCTTGATCGTCAAGGAGAGGGATCTCCGGCATGCGACAACGATTATCGTCACACAGCGATTCCAGGACGGTCAGATCATGGCCCAATACCGCTACAACCCCGATACCGATTTTCTCGAGAGAGTGCAGGGTCAAATGGAAGGCATCGGCTTTCTGGTGATGAAAGAGGGCCGGCTGGTGTTTGAGGGCACCGCGAAGCAACTCCAGCAAGCCACGGACCCATACATTTCGAAGTTCGTTTTGAGACACTGAGGAGATTGCCATGCCATCAGCCAGCAAAGTGAGTTGGGCGCAGTTGCGAGTGGGCATCACCGCCCTTGTCGCCCTTGTTCTGGTGGCGGTGCTGATCTACTACCTCACGGGAACCACCAGTCTCTTCACTCACGAAGTGATGCTCTACACATACCTGGGAGACGCCGCCGCGGTCGCGGTCGGTTCGCCCGTGCGCATCAACGGAATCAATGCAGGCAATGTCAGAAATGTGGTTCTCACCGGAGAGACCGATCCTGATCGTGTCGTCCGCATCGAGATGAGCGTCGATGAAAACATGCTCTCGCAAATCCCCGTGGATTCCATCGCCACCGTGAGCGCCGAGAACCTGCTGGGCTCGAAGTTCATCAACATTAAGAAAGGGCGGAGCCATGAGACGGTAAAGGCCGGCGCAACCATCCCCAGCCAGGCGTCGAAGGAAATCTTCGAAATCATGGACAGCTTCTTCCCGCTGCTCACTTCCGCTCAGATCACTCTCAAGAGAATCGACAACATCGTCGAGATGGTGGAATCGGGCAAGGGCAACATCGGAAAACTGCTGGTGGACGAGACCCTGTACCAGCGTCTGAATTCCATCCTCGCGGAGTTCCAGAAAACTTCCGTGGCGCTGAACGCAGGCAAGGGAACCGTGAGCAAGCTGCTCTATGATGACACTCTCTATACGGACATCCGCCAGCCCATCCAGCGCATGGACCGCATTCTCGCCACTGTCGAAGAGGGAAAAGGCACCGCCGGAAGGCTGCTCAAGGACCCGGCCGTCTATGATGAGCTGCAAAGAAATCTCGTCCTGGTGAGGCTCGTCCTCCAGGACATCCAGGCCGGCAAAGGCACCGCCGGCAAGCTGCTCAAGAGCGACGAACTGCATAATCAGATTACCGCCCTGCTGAAGAAGATCGACGTTACCGTCGACAAGCTCAACACGGGACAAGGAACGCTCGGGCAGTTGCTGGTGAATCCGCAGCTCTATGAATCCATCAACGGCGCGACGCGCGAGATGAATGGGCTGCTCAAAGACTTCCGGGCCAATCCGAAGAAATTCCTGCGCATCAAACTGGGCCTGTTTTGAGCGGACACGAAAAGCTCGCCCAGGACCCGCCGGCCCGCCCGCACGGCAGGGAACTCGCGAATCTGCCGGCCGGCGAGGATCCGCTGCGCGAGCGAATTCCCGAAAAGCTGTTGGTAGTCAACGCGGATGATTTCGGATTCACGCGAGACGTGAACGAGGGAATCGTCCACGCGCACACCCACGGAATTCTGACGGCTACCACGCTCATGGCCAACGGCAGGGCTTTCGATCACGCCGTGGAACTCGCGAAACGTCATCCGTCGCTCGACATCGGCTGTCATCTTGTCCTCGTAGGCGGCCATTCGCTGCTACCCCCGCACAGGCCGTACCCCAGGGACTTGAAAGCCCTGCTGGCGGCGATGGCGAAACGGGAGTTAGCGGTGGAAAAGGAACTCGCCGCGCAGGTGGAGAAGATTCTCGATGCCGGAATGAAGCCGACGCACCTCGACACCCATAAGCACACCCATCTGCTGCCGCCCGTGCTCGACGCAGTCGCCCGGCTTTCCCGCCGCTATGGCATTCCCTGGGTCCGAAGGCCGTTCGACTATCCGATGAGCGCCGGAGGCGTTCCCATCGGCAGGCGCCTGTTGAGCCGCTCCCTCGACTTCCTCAGACGCCGCTTCCACCGCGTTCTCTCCTCGCATGGATGCAAAACCACGGACTACTTCGCGGGATTCCAGTTGACAGGCCATTTCCGCACGCGCGAGCTGGTGGCCCTGCTCGAGCAACTGCCGCCGGGCAGCACGGAGTTCATGACCCACCCGGGGTTCTGCACCGAAGAGCTCCTATCCTCGAAGACCAGGTTGAAGGAAAGCCGCCGGCGCGAACTCGACGCGCTCACGGACGAAAAAACGCGAGACACCGTGAAGCGCCTGGGAATTCGCCTCGTATCCTATCGCGACCTTTAAACGAAAGACGAAAAATCGGGGCGGCCTTGGCATAGCCGCCCCGTTGCAGTGATGGCCTTCCAAAGAGAAGACCCATCAAAACCCGTATCCTATCGCGAATTGCGCCCGTCGGGGGCGCCCGCTCATTGCGGGGCAAGCGACTGCACCAGATTCCACGTCTTGACGATATCTTCCCACGTCGTGTGGATATTGCCGATGGCCCACCGCATGACAAACCTGTCATGAAGCGCCGTATGCGAGAAGAACGCGCTGTGGGTCTGGTTCAGTTTCTCGAGCAGAGTGCGCGTCGCCTCGTCCGGTCCGCGGAGTCGAAAGCAGATGAGCGACATCGGTACCGGCGCGCAGAGTTCGAATCGCGCATCCGCCTCGATCAGCCGCGCCAGATCCTGAGTCATGCGGATATGGTTGCGAATCAGCGCGGCGATGCTCTCGCGGCCGAAATAACGCATCACGAACCACAGCTTCAACGCGCGGAACCGGCGCCCGAGAGCGACGCCGTAATCCATGTAGTTCAATATCAGCGGGTCATCCGGAGTGCGTAGATACTCAGGAACAAGCGAAAGCGCCCCTCGCAGCGCCTGCGGATAGCGCGTATAAAAAGCGCTCAGGTCGATCGGCGTGAACAGCCATTTGTGAGGATTGATCACCAGCGAGTGGGCGCGCGCAGCCCCCTCGAGATAATGCCCGTACTCCGGCAGAATGGCCGCGTGACCCCCATAGGCGGCATCCACGTGCAGCCAGATGTTTTCCTCCTCACAGATATCCGCAATGGCCGCAACGGGGTCGACGCTCGTGGTGGAGGTGGTGCCCACCGTGGCGACGGCACAGAAGGGACGCAAGCCAGCCGCGCGATCGGCGGCAATCGCCTGGCGCAGGGCATCCGGACGCATGCGGAAGGCTTCGTCGCTCGAAATCTTCCGCACATACCGCTGGCCGATGCCGAGAGCCAATGCCCCCTTCTCCACGGAAGAATGAGCATGTTCGGATGTATAAAGAACAAAGCCCGGGGAGGCCCCGCGCTCGCGGATATCCGGGTCGGCGAACATGCGCGCGGCAAGAATCGCGTGGAAAGTGCTCAAGGAGGCCGTGTCGTGAATGATCCCGAAGAATGATTCCGGCAGACGCAGCCACTCCCGCAGCCACCCGAGAGTCACCTGCTCCAGTTCCGTTACAGCCGGCGAGGACTTCCACAGCATCCCGTTCATGTTCAGCGCGGCGGTCAGAGTCTCCGCGAGAATGCCGGGACCGCTGCTCGACACCGAGAAATAAGAGAAGAACAAAGGGTGGTTCCAAAGCGTGGAGTGCGGCAGGATGAGCTTGCGAAAATCCTCGAGGATGCGTTCCATCGGTTCCCCGTGCTCGGGCGCCGATGCGGGAAGCAGACCGGTGAGCTGCCCCGGATGAGTGTCGGGGAGCACCGGGAACTGGCGCGGATCGCGGAGATAATCGGCAATCCAGTCGATGACTTCATGCCCCGCGCGGCGGAAATCCTCCGGGGGCATATCGCGGAGCAACGGATCTTGAGTCATAAACTCCAGTGTCGCAGGGTTGCGGGCGTCTACCGCACAAGCTGTATCCCGCCGGAAATGGACCTACGCATCGCGAGCCGCTGTTTTCAGCGTGTCGGGTAGCCAGATCTGAAACCAGTCGCGAAAAACCTCGGCGTGCCGTCGAGTCGCCGGGGCGAACGGGATCGCGCGCTTTCCCATCTTGAGACCGCGCGCCTCGAGCGCCTCTTTGATTCCCAGCGGACCGGGAAAATCCGCGACACGGCTCAGGAATTCGTCCCGCAGCGCCTCGAGACGGCTGGTCTGTTCGGGATTCCCGTTCCGAATGGCGCGATCGAGGGCGGCGAACAATTCCGGTACGGCGCAGGCACAACTCGATATGAAGGCGTCCGCGCCCGCCTGCCTGGCGCGCAGGAGAAGACTTTCGTTGCCGGCCAACAGGAGAAATGGCGTCTCCGCCCGGACCGCAAGCAGCCCCTCAAAATACCCCCAGTCGCCGCTCGAATCCTTGATTCCCGCCGCGATTCCCTCCGAGAGTAGATCAGAGGCCACATCCAACGGGATGGGATTGTGATACGCCGGCGAGTGATAGAGAAGCACCGGAAGTTCGTCATTCACTGCATCGCTGTATTGAAGAAAAAATTCGCGAATTTCCGGGGGGTCGTAGTGATAGTAAAAAGGAGGCTGGATGAGGACCGCGGCGGCTCCGTTGGAAGCCGCGTGGTCCGTGATGGCCACTGCATCATCCAGATTCGAACAGGTGGCGTTGACAATAACAGGCGCCCGGCTGCGCTTGACGGCCATGTGCGCCAGGCGGATCCGGTCTTCCACTGGAAAGTGCGGAAACTCGCCATTCGGGCCAAACAGGGTGATGGCGCCCACTCCACGGGCACAAAGGAAGTCGATCAGTTCCAGAGAAGCGCCCAGATCCATCTGGAACACTTCCGGACGTGAAGGGGTTACAGCCGCTGCAATCGCGCCTTCCGGTTTCCACATTGCGTTCGAGCCAACATTCTATTCCAACTTACGCATAGCCCGTTAGTCAATTTCCAACAGAAACCCTCTCTTGCCTACATTCACTCCCTTCGTATTGCCAATGTTCGTCCGGGCGCCTTCGGCTTCGTGAATGTGCCCGCAGAAGAAATACGCGGGCTGGTGCTCTTCCAGGAACTGCTTCACGGCGCTGCTCCCGAAATGCAGGCCGGCCCCCGCACGGTCGAGCGCGGTTCCTTTCGGCGGGCAGTGGCATATCAGGATCAGGGGCTTCAGCTCCGCAAAGGGAGCCAGACGGCCTGCGATCTCCGCTTCCGAATATTCGCCAGGAGTGTGGAAAGGCGTGGGGTTGGAATAACCGAGCGCGGCAATGTGAAACCCGGCCGCCTGAATCGAGCGGCCGTGGAGGTTGATCAGACCGTGGCGCTCGCACATCCCCGCAATGTCGCTCTCCGATTCGTGGTTTCCCGGAATCACGTAAACCTTCCCGGCGCGGCGCGCGAGCATCTCTCCGGCCCGGTCGAGCCCCCTTGCCCAGTTCACGATATCTCCGGCGGCGAAATAATAATCCGCTTCCACCGCAAGCAGACGTTCCAGGGCGCGCAGGTCGCTATGGATGTCTGAAAAGACGAGAAGACGCATGTCTAAGCCCAGACACCCACAAAGATCGCCAGAATCAGCTTCCACCCCGCCAGAACCATCAGCGGTCCGGCGGCGAAGCATGCGATCAGGCTTCCCCAAAGCAGCCCCCCGTTGCGCCGCCGTTCCTCGCGGTCCATGTACGTCCGTGAGACAGTCGCGAAAATGTGCGTTCCATCCAGCCCCGTACTCCAGAACCACCACAGCCACGAAAAGGCCACATGGAACAGCAGCGTCAGGGCGAGGTACACATATCCGGCGGCGAAACTCCCGATGACCAGCGCCAGGTCTACCGGCCGGCTGATGATCCAACGCGCATTCATAGAGCCTGCGCGAATGCCTCGAACAGGCGCGTGTCTGGTATGTGAGAAGGAACGCGATCCTCAGGGTGCCACTGCACGGCCACAACGAAACGCCGGCCCGGGATTTCCAGCGCTTCGACGATTCCATCCGGCGACCGCGCGGAAATCACCAGATCCTTCCCGGCGCGCTGTACGGCCTGGTGATGGCGCGAGTTCACCGTGTAAGAAACCGTGCCCGTAATGCGGGCCAGCGCGGTGTCCGGCTCGGGCGTGACAGGATGCGCGTCATCCACGCCGGGCACGCGGTGCCGCTCGGAATGGCTCAGGTGTTGCAAGAGATCGCCCCCCAGCGCAACGTTCAGCAACTGCATGCCGCGGCAAATGCACAGCAGCGGAAGCCCGGCTTCCAAAGCCTTCCTGGCAAGCGCAAGTTCCATCCGGTCCCGCTCGTCGTCCGGCTCATCGGATTCCGGATGCCGCTTCTGTCCGTACAGCGCGGGGTTCACATCCGTGCCTCCGCTGATCAGCAAGCCGTCCAGACCCTCAAGAGAAACGGGCCCGGGTGGAAGCAACGGCGCCGCTTCGAGGCCAACGGCCCGGATCGCCTTCGCATAAGGAGCCAGTTTCTCTTCCAGCCGGTAGGTGATCCCGACCCGCTTCATCAGCGGACCTTGTTGCCCGCAATGTAGACGGCTTCTATGCTGCGCGAATTCTTGATGTTGTCCAGCGGGTTCCTGGCAAGAACCACCAGGTCGGCCCAATGGCCGCTCTCGAGCGTACCCAGATCCTTGGCGCCTAAAAACTCGGCCGAGTTCTTCGAAAAGATCGTGATGATCTGCATCGGCGTGAAGCCTGCCTGCGCCATCAGGTCCATCTCCAGGTGCTCGCTGAATCCGCTGAACCGCGCCGGCGGCCCGCTGTCCGTGCCGAAGGCCACCTTCACGCCGGAATCATACAGCTTCTTCAAATTGCGCTGCGCCGTTGCCAGAAAGCCCGGATACTTCGGCAGGTCATGATCCGCGTTCTGCTTCTTGAGAAACGCATCGCTGCGCAGCGTGCTGATGACGGCCGGCGTCGTTCCCATCGTAAAGAAGGGATCGCTCAGAAAGGCCGGGGGCTTGGCAAAGGCGAACGTGGACATCTCTCGCGCGAGCGTCCCCACCTGCCAGGTGCCGTTCTTCTTCATCGCCGAGATCAGCGCCGCGTCCACTTCGCGGTCGCGCACGCTGTGCACGCACGCATAGAGCCCGTTTTCTGAAAGCGCCTTCGCATCCTCGTAGTAGAAGATGTGGGCGCAGGTATTCAGGCCGTGCTTCTTCGCCGCCTTGATGATGGCCACGGAGATGGGCGTGGGAATCTTCTTTTCCTTGCCCAGGTGGTCATCCACCCATACCTTGACCACATCCGGATGCTTCGGCGCAAGGTCATTCATGGCCGCTTCCACTTCGGCGGGCGTCGCCACTTCGTACGGCACACCCTTCATTCCGGGAACCGTCGTCGGATAGCCGCCCTTCCCCGCAAAACCCCGGAGCGCGGTGAAGATGCGCGCCCGGCGCGGGCGTCCGGCGCGTTGCTCGGCCCGCATGTTCCAGATCACCGGCTGGTCGCTACCCATGCTCAGCATCGAGGTGACACCGTACTTGGCGTAGGTGTCGAGTTGGCTGTTGACGTTTTCCTTCGTGAAAAACTTCGGATCCTGCACCAGGCCCACCACGTTCCCCAGATGGCCGTGCAGATTGATGATGCCGGGCATCACGAACTTCCCGCCCAGATCCGTAGTCGTGGCGCCGGCGGGTGCCTTCAGGTTGGCCGCCGGCCCCGCATACGTAATGCGCCCGTCTGTAATGACGAGGCCCGCGTTCGCCACAGGCGCCCTCCCTGTGCCGTCAATAAGAGTAAAATTGCGCAAAACAAGCGTCTCACCGGAGGCGAGAGCAGCCAGCGCGAGCAATACGGGCAGCATTCGAACTTTCATGAAACAACTCCTCGGAAACGTGAGTGTATCATGAGCGGCATTCCACGCGGACGCCGCCGTTCGTCTACAATTGAGACAGAAGACCGAGGGACTTCACTCATGGCGCGTGGCTGGGAAAGCAAAGATGTCGAATCCCAGCGGGACGCCCTCGAACAGCGCCTCCGCGAAAAGCAAACCACCCGTCTGACCAGTGACCAGCTTGCCATCCGCGAAAAACGCGAAATGCTGCAAATGGACCGTCTGCGTATCGAGCACGATCTGGCCGCGGCCCGCCATCCGCGCCATAAGGAAATGTTGCGCCAGGCGCTGGCCTTCCTGGATCGAAAGCTGGCGGAACTGCCGGGCGATCAGCTAAGCTGAACCCCATATGAAGCGTGTGATTATGGACCGCTGCGGAGCGCCGGCCGAAGTCATCCGCATCGAAGACGGACCCGAACCCGGAGATCCCGGACCGCATGAGGCCCTCGTCGAACTGGTCGCCAGCCCCATCCACCCCGCTGACCTGTTGACCATCATGGGAATGTACGCCTCGGAAACCGGCCCCCTGCCGAAAGTGCCCGGCAAGGAAGGCGTCGGGAAGGTCCTCTCCGTGGGCCACCTGGTCAAGCACATCAAGCCGGGCGATCTCACGCCGGTACTGCTCACGAATGACGGAGTCTGGCAGGAGCGGCAGGTATTGCCCGCCGAAGACCTGCTGGCTTTGCCACCCGGCGGCGATGTCCTGCAATACGCCATGGCCTTCGCCAACCCGGCTACCGCGCTCCTGATGTTGCGCGAAGTTCCCGCGCCCGCCTTGGGGGAGTGGGTAATCCAGAACGCGGCCAACTCCTCCGTGGGGCAATACCTGATCCAGCTTGCCAAACGAAACGGCATCCGGACCATTAACGTCGTGCGCCGCGAAGGACTGGCCGGCGCGCTCCATAACCTGGGCGCGGACGTCGTGCTTGTGGACGGTCCCGACCTGCCGCGGCGCGTCGCGCGCGTGACCGGAGGAGCGAAGGTGAAGTTGGCGATCGACGCGATTTCCGGCGATGCATCCGCCCGCCTTGCCGCCTGCCTGGCGCCGGGAGGAGCCCTGCTCAACTACGGCATGATGAGCGGCAAGAACCTCCAGGTTTCGCCCGCTCACCTCATCGGCGGTGGTATTGTCGTGAAAGGATTCTGGCTGCCGCCCGCGATGGCAAAAATCGGAGCGGACGGGCGCGCCAAGGTGTTCGGCGAACTGATTCCACTCGTCGTCACCGGCACGCTGAAAGCGCAGGTGGAAGCTACCTATCCCTTGGACCGGGCAAAGGAAGCCCTGGCGCACGCCTCCCGCTCCGAACGCAAAGGAAAAGTCCTCTTCAAAAACGCTCAGATATGAAAATAACGGCGATTGAAACAGTGCACCTCAGCCGTGGCATTACGGTCCACGCCGGACCCGTGCAATGGCTTTGGGTGCTCATCCATACGGATGAAGGAATGACCGGGCTGGGCGAAACCTACCCCGATCCCCTCAGCGAAAAGGCCGTGGTGCTGAACCGCCTGGCGCCGGTCCTGCTCGGACGCGACGCCACCCAGATCGACCGCCTCTGGGCCGACATGTTCGAAGCCATCGCCTACAGCGGCTGGGCGGGCGCGGAGATGCGCGCCATCAGCGCCGTGGACATCGCCCTTTGGGATCTGGCCGGAAAGGCCGCTGGCAAGCCTGTCTACCAACTGCTCGGCGGAGCCTCACGCTCCTCCATCCGCACCTACAACACCTGTTACGACAACCTCAGCTTCCTCACCCAACCCGTCGAACTGGCCCGCTCGCTCTATGAAAGCGGCATTCATGCCATGAAGATCTGGCCGTTCGACCCCATCGCGCACCAGACGCGAGGCCAATACATTACCCGCGAGCAGATACGGCAGGCAAGCGACGGCCTGCGAAAAATCAAAGAGGAGTTTGGCGACGCCATGGAGGTGGCCATGGAGTTCCATGGCTATTGGAACCTCACCTGCGCCCAGCAGATTGCCCGCGCCCTCGAACCGCTCTCGCCCATGTGGCTCGAGGAGATGCTCCCTCAGGACAATCTCGCCGCCTATCGCGAGTTGGCCTTGTCCACCCGTCTGCCCCTTTGCCTCAGCGAACGGCTGATGACGCGCTGGCAATACCGCGAGCTTCTCGAAAACCGCGCCGCCCGCTTCATCATGCCCGACATCTGCTGGTGCGGCGGCATCAGCGAGGCCAAGAAGATCGCCTCCATGGCCGAAACTTATTACTTGCCCGTCTGCCCCCACAACTGCGGCGGGCCTATCCTCCATTACGCCTCCGCACACCTCGCGGCGAACATCACCAACCTCTATATCCTGGAATCGGTGCGAAAACACTATCTCGAGGAATATGTCGGGATTGTAAGGGATCCGCTGCCCGCGGTAAACGGGGAAATCCCTCTCCCGCCCGGTCCCGGGCTGGGCGTGGAACTGGCTCCGGAAGTCCGGACCCGGGCCGACGTTCAGGTGGACCGCGTCAGCTTGCAGTAATACCTCCGGCGCTGGATGCTTGTTCTGTTGGGGCTTCCAGTTTCGATGGCGGACCATTTCCCTCCTTGACTCAGCACGCCGCGAACAACATAATAGGCCCCAGAGCAAACAGGTAGGTGCTCGTCGGAAATGCATATATTCTTCACCAGTTCAGCGATAATTTTCTCGTTACTATTCAGCCCGGCGCTGTTCGCACAGGCCGGACTCGGCTCTCTTACAGGCGCCGTCGCCGATTCGAGCGGCGCGGTAATTCCCGGCGCCGGCGTCAAGCTTCTGGAAATCGCCACGCAAGGCTCCCGGACGGTCACCAGCAATGAGGCGGGTTTGTTTAACTTCCCGTCGGTTGTGCCCGGCCGGTACACCATTACGATCACGTCCTCGGGCTTCAAGCAAAAGCAGTTGGACAACATCACCGTCAATGCGTTCCAGCAGATCGCTCTGGGGCAGATCACTCTCGAGGTCGGTGAAGGCCCGTCCTCCATCGTCACCGTTACGGCCGAACAGCAACTGGTGAAGGAATCGGGCGTCCGGTACGACACCATCCAGTCCAAACAGGTGTCCGAAATGCCCTTGAACGGGCGCAATTGGGCCACCTTGCTGAAGGTCATTCCGGGCGCGGTGCCCACCAACACCTCCGCCATCAACGGACGTGAATATGGCTTCTACGGCTATGCCGATTACAAGATCAACGGAAAGGCCACCACGCAAACGCAGGTCAACCTGGATGGAGGCAGCATCGTTGATCACGGCAGCGACGCCAAGGTGACGGTTTCGCCCAGCCTCGAGTCCATCCAGGAAATCTCCATCCTCACCAACAATTTTCAGGCCGAGTACGGCAACCGCGGCGGCGCCGTCATCAACATTGTCACCAAAGGGGGCACGAACCAGTTCCACGGCGTGGCCTTCGAAAACCTGCGCAACGAAGCGCTGAACGCCAACTCGTGGAACAACAATTACCTTGGAGTCAAGCGCGCGCCTTACCGTTACAATTACTTCGGCGGCAACGTCAGCGGCCCCATCAAGAAAAACAGGCTGTTCTTCTTCTATAATTTCGAGAAATACAAGCAGTTTCTGCCCAGTTCCGCCGCGCTCAGCCGCGTCCCCACGGCGGCGGAGCGCAACGGCGACTTCTCCCGGACGCTGAATGCCAACGGATCCCGTCCGGTCATCTATCAGCCCGGCTCACAGTACTCCGGAACTCCCGTTCCGATGCCGGGCAATATCGTGCCCGCATCGCAGATCATGAGCTTGGGAAAAGCGCTGATGAACGTCTATCCGTCGCCGAACTTCAATGGCGATCCCTATTACAACTACCTGTTCGAGTATCAGTCGCAGCAGCCCCGGCTTTCCCAGGTGTTCAGAGGCGACTGGAACCTCGACGACGCAACCCGCCTGTACGTGCGCTACACCAACGACAGCGGTACCAACGTCAACCGCGGAACCTGGAACTCGGGCGCAAACTTCCCCTGGAACATGATCCAGCAGGAGCGGCCGGACCGTGCCCTGACGATCGGCGGCACGCGCACCTTCTCTCCCACTCTGGTTGTCGAGGGATTGTTCAATTGGAGCTACGACTACCCGAACCTGACCCCCGTCTATCCGGAACAGATCGACAAGACCAAGCTGGGCCTGGGCAGCCTGCCAACCGTCTACCAGGCCAAGAGCAACCTGTTGCCGGACGTCGTCACCGGCGTCTATCCGGAATACCATTTCAACCGTCTCCCCTCATACGCGCTGGCCGACGAGTGGCAGTACTCCGGCACGGTGACCTGGACCCGCGGCACGCACATCTTCAAGTTCGGGATGCAGCATATCCGCGATTACAAAGATGAAGTCAGCAACACCATCGACAAGGGCCTGTACAATTTCGGCGCCAGCCCCAGCCAGTTCGACACCAACTACGGCCCGTCGAACATGCTGGTGGGAGCGCTGGCCTCCTTCACCCAGTACGAGACTCTGAACCGGAAGGATTCGCTCTACAAAGATTTCCACTTCTTCGCGCAGGACTCCTTTAGGGTAAGGAAGAATTTGACCTTGGACTACGGCGTGCGCCTCTACCATATTCCGGCCGAGTATGACCGCAATCCGGTGGCGCTCAACGATGCCGTGTTCCTGCCGAGCAAGTGGAGTGCTTCGAAGGCGCCGCGGATCTATGTGCCCAATCCAGCCAGTCCGGGCTCCGTGATTGATCCGGCCAATCCGGGTAATCCGCTCCCCTCGAACCTCGCCAGCGCGCTCCTCTATAGCGTTGTGCCCGGTTCGGGCGACACGCTGAACGGCGTCTACAAACTCGGGGAAGGCGGCATGGGCAAGGCCGGTATGCGCGACCCGAGGTTCCTGCTGGTTGCTCCGCGCGGCGGCTTCGCCTGGTCTCCCGGCGGGAGCCAAAAGACCGTCATCCGCGGCGGTTTCGGCTGGGCCTACAACCGCAATAACATTTCGCAGTACATCAACTACTTCAACAACACGATGTCGGGGGTGGCAAACCTGATCCAGACCAGCCTGACCACCATGGCCTCAACCTCCACGGTGCAGCGCATTGCCGCCAAGAGCTACGGCGTGCGCGATGAAGCGAGCCGGAAGGTCCCGACGGTTTATGATTACAGCCTCTCTGTCCAGCGCGAGTTGCCCTTCCAATTCGTGCTCGACGTAGCCTACGTCGGCAACCTTCAGCGACACCAGCCGCTCGATTTCAACCTCAACGCCCTTCCGCTGGGGACGCTGTTCAAGCAGTCGAGCCTTGATCCGCGCAGTTCCGGCGTCAACTACTACGGCCCCGTCTCGGTATCCAACTCCGGTGCTCTGCCCGGCAGCAATGCGCTGGACCCGGTCGCCCTCAGACCTTTCCAGGGCCTCGACACGCTGACCATGACGGCGAACGTCGCCAATCTCCGTCACGATTCCTTGCAGACTACCGCCAGCAAGCGCTTTGGCGGTGGCCTGACCATGGCCGTCGCCTACACCTACGGGCGCACACTGGCGCAGAACGAGAACGTCGGCCTCTATTCGTACCAGTGGAAGGACTACGCCGGTTACATCTCCGGCACCGACCGCAGGCACGTCGCCAGCATCAACTACACCTATGATTTCCCGAACTTCGCGAGCCACATCCGATGGGACAACGCCGTGTCGCGCCGCGTGCTCAACGGCTGGCAGGTGGCTCACATGATGACGTTCTTCAGCGGCTTGCCGTATTCGCCTACTTACAGCATCCAGCAGGCCAACACGAGTTCCGTCATTGATTTGAACAGAATCACTCTCGGCACTCCCGACCTGGCTCCCCGGTTGGCGGTGAGCAGCGGCGCGAAGGGGTCCGGCGACCAGGCGCACCTTTTCAACGTCTCTGCGCTGAGTCCCTCGCTGGTCTACCCGCAGGGCGACGGAACCGGTCTCCGGAACTACCTGTTCGCTCCCGGGAGCTGGACCAACGACATTTCGTTCGTCAAGATCATCCGCATTCACGAGGATAAGGCCCTCGAGTTGAGGGCGAACCTCTACAACCCGTTCAATACTCCACGCCGGATGACCGTCAACTCCGGCGTCCAATACAAGGCGAAGGGCAAGACCTTCGCCGATGGCTTCACCGTCTACAACACACCCGAGGCTTTGGCCCAGCGCCTTGCGTCCACCGGAGTGACCAATCCTCAGTCTCTTTTCAACCTCTACCGGACCGGCGCCGGCCACATCAATCTCACCGACGTCCAACCGATGCGCATCATCGAGATCGGGCTGAAGTTCCGGTTCTGACCACTAACCGTGCGGCATTGCGCCTTGAACGCAGTGGCCGCAGGTTCATGATTTCAGGGAACATTGACGAATGTTCCCTGCAGAGGATCGTCCCGCGGCGGCCTGTGCGGAAGAGCATTTTCAGGGCGGTGTGACGGATGTCATTCCGCCCCGATGCTGCCGCCCCAAGCCCAAGGACCTCGGCTACCCTTACGAATCCTGGCTGGTCATCAACAAAACGATGACCTAGAACTTTCGAGGCTAAAGTTCCATAACGGCATGGCCGATCTCTTTCCACGAAGGAGACCCATGACTCGAAACCTCGTTTGCGGATTCATTCTGGTGGCGGCCGCGGCCAGTGCCGCTTCCTGGCCCCATCTTCCGTTCAAGAAGTCGAAAGATGCCGCCTCGACGGCAGCCAAAGCGAAGTCAGAACCCAAACAGGGGTTTGACAGCGTCTACACGGGTGGAACCATCGCGGCCATTCCCCAATTCAGCAACGGCAGGCTGGACCTTACCGACAGGAAAACGCTCCAGTTCCACTACGGAAAGCCCACCTGGTCTCTCAGCTACTCCCGCGTCACCAGCATCGAGGTGGCGGATAAAAAGCAGGCCCGGCTGCTGTCGGTGCCAAAGCTCATGAAAGACAAGCGCGTCTTCACCATCGGGTTCGAGAACGACAAAGGTCAGAAGCAGAACATGGTTCTGGAACTTCCCGTCAATGTCGCGCTGGAAGCTCTGCCCCTGCTCGAAGAGCGCACCGGACGCGCCGCGGTGGTGGAAGGCGCGATGAACCCCGACGGCTGGTGGGGAGACCGCTACTGGCGCACCGCCCGCAACACCCAGGTATGGGACGAAGCTACCGGAGCCAACAAGAGCGTCGCTCAGGCAAAAGATTAACTTCCGCCAAACAACGGGGAGAGGGCACAAGGCGCGCGTCCAATGCGGACGCGCGCCTTGTCGCATTTTGAAGCCTTCACCGGAGGGTCCTCTATAATACAGGGATCACTCTATGAAATACCGGGTCCTGGCGCTTGCATGTTCCCTGCTGCTATTGGCAGGCGAGACCGTTGCGGAAGTTCCGTCCGTGGTCGCCATCCGCGGCGCCCGCATCGTGACCGTCAGCGGTCCGGTGATTGCCCGCGGCGCCGTCATCCTGCGCGACGGCTTGATTGAAGCCGTTGGCGATGCCCAGCCTCCCCCCGGCGCCTGGATCATCGACGGAGAGGGTCTCACGGTCTATCCCGGCTTGCTCGACGCGCTCAGCACGCTTGGTCTCCCGAACATGCCCTCCCTGAACGGAACGGGCCGCCCCACCGCCGCGCGTCCTCAAGGCGCCCCCGCGCCCGTCGCCAGGGGACCGGAGGATCGGCCGTTGAACACCAGCTACTTACGGGCTGCCGACGAATTGTCTCCCTCTGACCGCCGCCTCGAGGCTGCCCGCAATGCAGGGTTTACCGGAGCAGTCACCTTCCCCACGCAAGGCGTCTTCGCCGGCCAGGGCGCGGTGATCGATCTCGCCGGCAAACGCCCGGGCGAGATGGTGGTCCAGTCCCCGGCCGGCCTCTACCTCACCATGCGCAACGGCGGCTTCGGCAGCGGATACCCCTCCTCGTTGATGGGCGTCATCGCCTACATCCGCCAGATCTATCTGGATACCGGCCAATACAAGACCGCGAAGGCGATCTACGCCGCGCATCCCCAAGGATTGAAGCGTCCGGAATACGACAAGTGGCTCGAAGGCGTTCTCGATGCTCCGCGGGTTCTCCTGCCTGCCAGGGACCCGAAGGAAATCGAGCGCATGCTGCGGCTCGGCGAAGAGTTGAAACTGAAGGTGCTCTTGTATGGCCTGGCCGAGGCGTTTCGTGCGCCGGACATCTTGAAGCAGCACAATGCCCAGGTGCTTGTGAACCTTCGCTGGCCGGAGAAGCCGCGAGGCGCGGACCCGGAAGCGGAGGAGACTCTGCGTGACCTCGAGACGCGGGACCTGTCGCCTTCCACTCCCGCCGCGCTGGTGAAAGCCGGAGTAAAGTTCGCTTTCTACGCCGGCGCGCTCGAGAAACCTTCCGATGTGGCGGCGGCCGTCCGGCGGGCGATGAACGCCGGCCTATCCCACGACGACGCCGTGCGAGCCTTGACGCTGAACGTGGCCGAACTCTATGGCGTCTCGGACCGCCTGGGCAGCGTCGAAAAAGGAAAGATCGCAAACCTTGTGGTGACGAAGGGCGACCTCTTCCGCGACAAGACAGAAGTGAAGTACGTGTTCGTGGATGGGATCAAGTATGAGCCGGCAGCGGAAGCGCCTGCGCCGGCGCCGGAGGTGACGCGATGACAAAGCTCCTTTGGGCCGGTCTGGCGGCGGGCATCACCCTGCTGGCCGCCCCTCCCGTTGTCATTCAAAATGCGCATGTCCTCACGGTAACCAGGGGAGCCTTCAGCGGCGCCGTGGTCGTGAAGGACGGCAAGATTGCCGAAGCCGCCGAAAAGGTGATGATCCCGCCGGGCGCGCAGGTCATCGACGCCGGCGGGCAATACCTCATGCCGGGGATCATCGATTGCCACTCCCACATCGCCGCCGATTCCATCAACGAAGGCGCGGCTTCGGTCTCCTCAATGGTCGGCATTGAAGATGTTCTGAATCCCGACGACATCTCCATCTACCGCGCGCTGGCCGGTGGAGTCACCACCGCCAACATCCTCCACGGCAGCGCCAACTCCATCGGCGGCAAGTGCACCGTCATCAAGATGCGCTGGGGCAAAGACGCGGACGGCCTCAAGTTCCAAGGAGCCATGCCGGGCATCAAGTTCGCTCTCGGCGAGAATCCAAAGCGGCAGGGAATGGCTGAGGGACTCTTTGGCGTGGCGCAGCGCAACCTCCGCTACCCCGGAACGCGAATGGGCGTCGAAGACGTCATCCGCGAGGCCTTCACCCAAGCCAAGGCGTATCAGGCCGAGTGGAAGGAATACGAGGCGAAGAAGAACCGCGGCGAGACCGTCATTCCGCCGCGCCGGAACCTGAAGCTCGAACCGCTCGTCGAAGTCCTCGAAGGCAAGCGCTTCGTCCACGCGCACTGCTACCGCGCCGACGAGATCCTCATGCTGCTGCGCGTCGCCGACGAATTCGGATTCAAAATCCGCACCCTGCAACATGTGCTCGAGGGCTACAAGGTAGCGAGCGAGATCGCCGCCCACGGCGCGGGCGCATCCACTTTCAGCGACTGGTGGAGCTACAAGGTGGAAGCCTATGACGCCATTCCCTACAACGCGGCCATCATGGTGCGAAAAGGCGTGCTCGTCAGCCTGAACTCGGATTCCGGCGAGTTGATGCGCCGCCTCAACACGGAAGCCGCCAAGACGATGAAATACGGTGGCCTCACCGAAACCGAAGCGCTCTCGCTCATCACCATCAATCCGGCAAAGCAATTGAAAATTGATGACCGCGTGGGATCGATCGAGGTGGGCAAAGATGCCGACCTCGTCCTCTTCGACAAACATCCGCTCTCGAGTTATGCCAAAGTCCAGAAGGTCTTCATCGACGGCGCGGTCTATTTTGACCGCGACAAGGACTTGAGCCAGAGGCCGCTGCGGGAGTTGAAGAAGAAGAGCCTCGAGGAAAAGGAAAAGAAGAACGCCCCGCCGCAAAAGAAGGAAAACCGGAGGCCCGAATGAAGTCGATTCCCTTACTGATGGCGGCCGCCGCAACCCTCTGGGGCGCATCGGACGACAGTTTTCTCATCCGCGGGGTAGCCGTATACCCAGTGACCGGACCAGCCATGGAAAACGCCTCGCTGCTCGTGCTGGATGGCAGAATCGCCGAAGTCGGCGCGAAGGTTGCCTCGCCCAGGGGCGTGCGTGTCATCGACGGCAAAGGACTGCGCGTCTACCCCGGCATGATCGATTCCGCAACGGAAGTGGGGATGTCGGAGATCGGCGCCGTGGGCGTCACCAACGACGTGCGCGAATTAGGTGATTTCAAACCCCAATTGCGCGCGGGGGTTGCGGTGAATCCCTCGAGTGAGCACATTCCGGTCATTCGCGCCAACGGCATCACCGCGGCCATGGCGGTCCCCGACGGCGGCGTGATTGCCGGCCAGGCTTCCCTGATGCGCCTCGACGGCTGGACCTGGGAGGAGATGGCCGTGAAACTGGATGCCGCGCTCCATCTCAACTTCCCCGTCATCACCACCCGCCGGCTCCCTGGAGCCGCCGCCTCGTTCAGCGACGCGAAACGGGATTACGAACGGCGTTTGAAGCAGCTCGATGAGTATCTGGAAGAAGCCCGGCGATACCGGACGGCGAAAAAGGCCGGCGGGCCTGACTTCCGTACCGACCTCCAATTTGAAGCGATGCTCCCGGTCCTCGAAGGGAAGGTGCCGTTGATGGTGAGCGCCGTCCGGGAGCGCGAAATCAAGGCGGCCGTCGAGTGGGCGGAAAAACAGAAGCTCCGCCTCGTGCTCTCCGAGGTCCGCAAGCCCGGCGCCATGTTGGCCGAACTGAAAGCCAGGAATATCCCCGTCATTCTCGGGCCCACACAGGATCTTCCCCTCGAGCACGACGACCCCTACGACGCCGCCTTCACCCTGCCCGCGGAGCTATACAAGGCGGGAGTCAAGTTCGCCTTTGGCAGCTTCGGCAATCAGTTTTCACGCAACCTGCCTTATCAGGCCGCCACTGCCGTCGCCTTTGGGCTCCCCTATGACGAGGCGCTCAAATCCGTCACGCTCTACCCGGCCGGGATTTGGGGCGTCAGCGCGGAAATGGGCTCCATTGAGAAGGGCAAGCGGGCTGACCTCATGGTGACGGATGGAGACCCGCTCGAGGTCAAGACCCAAGTCCGGCGCCTCTTCATCAAGGGCAAGGAAGTGGATCTCGAAAGCAAGCACACGCGCCTCTACAAGAAATACCTCGCCCGCCCGTAACAACGGCGTCGCCGAAGTGTTGTGGAATCGCAACAAAAATTCGCTACAATAGCCAACCTGTCAGGAGGTTACTGCTTGAAGGGGATTTGTTATTCTCTGATTTTCTTGTGCGCCGGAATGCCGGCTCTTGCACAATCCACACTGGGCGTGGTTCTAGGTACAGTCAAGGATTCCTCCGGTGGCGTCCTTGCCGGAACTCGCGTGCGCCTCACCAACGCGGGCCAGAACACCTTCCAGGAACGTACCACCAACGCCAACGGTGACTACGAATTTCAGAACACACAGCCGGGCACGTATCTGGTGTCCGTGACCCAAAGCGGGTTTCAAACCTTTACCGCCCGCGACATCATCGTCACGGCACGGCAAACCGTGCGCGTGGATGCCGTGCTCCAGGTTGGCGAAGTGACCCAGACGGTGGAAGTGAACGCTGCCGCGGGAGTCATTGCCACCGATTCGCCCGTTGTGGCTTCCACGCTCACGCCGGAAAAAGTAGCCACCCTGCCCGTGAATGTCCGCGGCAGCGGAAGCACCAGCCCTTACAACATCATTCAGGTGCTGCCGGGCGTCCAATCGGACAATGGCGGCAACTTTTCCATACAGGGCGGTTTGCCCGCGCAGTCCGATTCGAGCATGGACGGCATTTCCACCACGCGCGTGACGGGAAACAGCCCCAACCGCAACCTCTTCCCTTCCGTCGAGAGCATCGCTGAAATCAAAGTCCAGGGCGTCGGAAATACGGCCGAGTATGGAACTCCCGGCGACATCACCACGGTCTCCAAGGGCGGCACCAACGAATACCACGGATCGGCATTCTGGTACCACCAGAACAAGGCCCTCGACGCCACTCCCTTCGGCGCGCGCACGCTCCCGGCCAAGATCGGCAATACCTTCGGCGGCAGCATCGGCGGACCGGTCCTGATCCCCAAACTCTACAACGGGCGCAACCGCACCTTCGTGTTCTTCACCTGGGAATCGCTCCGCTTCCCGCGCCAGCAGACCATTCAGAATTCCGTCCCCACCCAGGCAATGAAGAATGGAGACTTCAGCGCCGAGGGCGTCACCATCCGCGATCCGTTTTCCGGCAACCCCTATCCCGGCAATGTGATCCCCTCCAGCCAGATCAACCCGGTAGCCAAAGCCATTCTTCCGTTCTATCCATCCGTGAACGTGGGCTCCGGCGCGAAGTTCCAGTCCGCGAACTATGTCGACAACCGCAGCGCCAGCATCGACTCCGACCAGTGGGACCTGCGCGTGGATCATCAGTTCTCCATCAAGCACTCCATCTTCGGCCGGTACTCGAAGAAGAACAATCCCTCGGTCCGGCCGAACAATCTCCTGCTGCCCTCCGACACCGGCTATGACGACTATCAGCAGGCCGTCGTAAGCTACACCTACACCATCA